>JARXKO010000072.1:0-1488 GCA_030271595.1 Pseudomonadota bacterium
ATCGTCCTCGTCGCACAATTTCTCGAGCGCGCCTTCCATCCACCATTCGGCCATGCTCTCGCCGGGATGCTGGCGGGCGTAGAGCCAGACATTGAGCGGGCCTTCGCCCAGGGTTAGGCAATCGATGTCCTGACCATCGAGACTCTTGCCGAGCGAGCGGTAGCTGACTCCGGCCATGGCCGCGACCGAGGTCACCAGATCGTGGTGACGCTCCATCGAATAGGGCGCGAAATAGGCGATCCACACCGGGTCCTGGGCGGCGGTGAACTTCATCGTCAGGACGCCGTCGGCGTAGCTGGTGTCCTCGATCCGGACCCATTCTTCGCGGTCGAGCGACAGGCATGCCTTATAGTCGGGCCAGCCGTCGGGATAGGCGGCTTTGGCGCAATTGGTGATGCGCAGCGTGACTTGCTTGCCCGCCGCGCCCGACACGCGGAAATAAAACCATTGGTAGAAATCCGACATGTGGTCGGTGACGATTTCCAGATCGGCGCGCTGGCCCTCCTGGCTGATGACGCGAATATTGCCGGCGTCGAACGAACTCGAAATATTGAGGGTCATGTAGGCTGTTACCGATCGCATGGATGGACGAGTTGGGCGGCGTGATAGAGATGCGGCGAGGGGCTGGAAAGCCCCGCGCATGCGATATTCGAACGCCCTGAAATGGTGCTCGATCGCGCCTTTAACCGCGCTTTCTTCAAAAAATCTTTACCGCGACGGCCCATGATCGGCGGATGGGACGGCTTTACCTCTTCATCATGCTCTGCCTCGGCATGTTCGGCTGCATGGCGAGCAACCTGCCGCGCCTCGGTTCGGCGGCGCGCCCCAAAGCGGCAGCCGAATATGCCTCCGAATCGGGATATACCGTGGTCGCCACGCCCGCACGCGAGCAGCGCCAGACCAGCGACGGCAATGCCGTTGTCCTCGAGCGGGAGGGGGATGGCCATTTCTACGCCGATGTCGAGGTCAATGGAGCAACCCTCCACATGCTGGTCGACACCGGGGCGAGCGGAGTCGCGCTGTCGGTGGATGACGCGCGCCGAGCCGGTATCGCCACCACCATCGGCAACAACGATCTGGTCGGCGAGGGCGCGGGCGGTCATGTCTATGGCAATGTCGTCGCCATCGACCGCATCCGGCTTGGCGATACCGAGGCCCATGATCTTACCGGCGTGGTCCTCAACGGCGGCTCGATGTCGCTGCTCGGCCAGGACTTCCTGCGCCAATTCGCCTCGGTCGAGATCAGCGGCGACCGGATGGTTCTACGCTAGCACCCGGGCGGCGACGCCTTCTTGACTTGGCTTGCTCGCCTCTCTAGGGGAACAGCCGGTTTTTCGAGACCTTCCTACAACCAATTTACAGACGACGAGGCAGGCGCCCGGCCATGAAGATTCGCAATTCACTCAAGTCGCTCAAGGCGCGCCACCGGGATTGCCGCGTCATCCGCCGCCGTGGCCGCACCTACGTCATCAACAAGACCAATCGGCG
>JARXKO010000072.1:1588-7303 GCA_030271595.1 Pseudomonadota bacterium
CAAATGAACGCGTCAGCGCCGGTTCACGAGCTTCGTGGCAATGTGGGCGCGTTAGGAACACGGTCATGAACAAGTGGATCAGGGCAATGCTGGTGGGTTCGGTCGCGATTGCGGCCGGTGCCGGCTGTGCCGCCATCGCCTCGGCCCAGAGCCCGCCGCAGCAGACTCCGCGCGGCTGGAATTACGAGCTCAAGGACGGCCAACGAGTGCCCAAGGGCAACCGCGTGACCAACGCCGACGGCAGCTGGCGCGAAGAAGTGCGCCAGGGCAATTGCGTGACGATCAAGGAAAAATCGGCGAGCGGCGAATATCGCGAAACCCGCCAGTGCGACCCGTCCTAAGCCTGCTTTGACCTGGGCTCGTCGTCATTATCGGCGGCGATATTCCCAATGTGCGGGAGGGGTTGGCCGGCGATCGGCTCGAACACCTGACTCATATATTGCTTGAGCGCCAGATGCTGATCCGCCAGCTGCCGCAGCCGCGCGCTGGTGCGAACGCGCTCGGCGAAGATTGCAGCGTCCTCCTCGCCCAGCTCGCCATCGAGCCAGGCGAAGAGCCGTTCCTCATCAGTCACGCGAATTCCTTACCGATAGCTTGGTGATGATACTCGCACATATCGACTGGGTTCGCCGATACAGGCTTAATACCGTAGAAAATCGCGGAAAATAGCCGGAAGTTGCTGGTAGCGAACGGCTGGTCTCAGCTGTGGCTCGGTTTCTCGAAACTGCCCTTCGGGATCGCGTGGATTTCGCACCGCGGAACCCCGGTTCCGGCAAGGTCCTTGCAGTCGCGCGCCTGGGCGCTTCCGTCGGGTCCGGCGAACACGGCCCAGTCGCGACCGTCGCCGCAATGGGCGGTCCACATGTCGAGATTCTGATATTTGCCGACAAAACCGGCGCGATCGACCCGCTGGCATTTGTAGCCGAGATCGAAGATTGCCCGCTTGAGCGCGATCGCCAGGTTGAAGGCGTCGAGTTGGTGAAGCCGCTCCTGCTCGGATCCGCGAACCTCGATCTTCGATGGCGCCGCCGCCGGCTGGGAGCGATTGCAGGAACATGCGGCAAGCGCAATCAGCGCCGTTCCGATGACGCGATTATAGGCCATTGCACACTCCTTCTTGGCAGCGAACGCATCAGCAGTCCGGTA
Source organism: Pseudomonadota bacterium (assembly GCA_030271595.1). Taxonomy (GTDB): domain Bacteria; phylum Pseudomonadota; class Alphaproteobacteria; order Sphingomonadales; family Sphingomonadaceae; genus Sphingomicrobium. The sequence goes on from JARXKO010000072.1 coordinate 2,735, forward strand.
TATCCGCTATTTCCCGTAGTGGATGGTCACTTTGGCGGCCGCGGACCTGGCCCGCGCAACCGCGTCATCGACCGTCGCATCCCGGGCCAGCGCGATTCCCATGCGCCGGTTCTTGAGCGTCTTCGGCTTGGCGAACAGGCGTAGATCGACCAGGCAGCCTGGAGCCCCGAGAGCGAGCGCTTCGGCCACGCCGGCGAAGGTGAAGCGCTCGCTTTCCGCACTCGCCAGGATCACCGCCGAAGCCGCTGGCCCAGCCAGTTCGATCGAGGGGATGGGCAAGCCGAGCACGGCGCGCAGGTGAAGCTCGAACTCATTGGGGGTTTGCGAAATCAGAGTCACCATGCCGGTATCGTGCGGCCGCGGGCTCAATTCCGAAAAGATCGCCTTGTCGCCGCAAATGAAGAACTCGACCCCGAAAATGCCGTAACCGCCGAGCGCCTCGACCACTTTGCGCGCCTGATGGCGGGCGGAATATAGTGCGCCTTCGGCAAGCGCCGCGGGCTGCCAGCTTTCGCGGTAATCGCCCCCTTCCTGGCGGTGGCCGATCGGCGTGCAGAACAAGACACCGTCCTTGGTCGCCACGGTCAGCAGTGTGATTTCACTGTCGAACTTGATGAATTCCTCGACGATCACCCGCGGCCGGTCGCCGCGCATGTTGGCGACCGCATAATCCCAGGCCGCGCCGACCTCGTCGCTGGTCTTGGCCAGTGTCTGGCCCTTGCCGGACGAGGACATGACCGGCTTGACCACGCACGGCAGCCCGACTTCGGCCGCGGCGGCAATGGCTTGCTCGCGGCTTTCGGCGAAAACGTAGCGCGAGGTCGTGAGGCCAAGCTCGCTGGCCGCGAATTCGCGGATTCCATCGCGGTTCATGGTCAGCTGGACCGCCTTTGCCGACGGGGCAACGCACCAGCCGTCCAGTTCCAGTTTGGCCAGCGTCGCGGTGTCGATGGCCTCGATCTCGGGCACGATGATGTCGGGCTTGTGCTTCTTGACCGCGGCGGCGAGCGCCTTGCCGTCGAGCATCGAGAAGACTTCGGCGGCGTCGGCGACCTGCATCGCCGGCGCGTTGGCATAACGGTCGCAGGCAATGACCCGGCAGCCGAGCCGCTTGGCAGCGATCGCAAATTCGCGCCCGAGCTCGCCCGAGCCGAGCAACATCAAGGTGGCCAAATACATGGCGGTTGCGATAGCCGTCGGATCGGCGGTCGGCTAGACAGGCCGCGTTGATAAGGGGACGGACAATGCGCTCGATGTTGCTTGCGGCTATTGGGGTGCTCGGGAGCGGCGCCGCGCCGGCGCCCAAATTGCTGACACCGACGGATATCGTCGCCTCTGCTCCGGCCAGCGCGTGGACGGCGATCCCGGCGCGCGACTTGCTGGTCATGGACCTCAAGAACGGCAAGCGCGTGGTGATCCAGCTCGCCCCGGACTTCGCCCCCGTCCATGTCGCCAACATCCGGGCACTCGCCAATGCCGGCTATTGGGCGGGCGCGACGATCTACCGGGTGCAAGACAATTACGTCACCCAATGGGGCAATAACGATAGCGGCAAGCCGTGGCCCAAGGGCGTCGTCGCCAAGCCGCCGGCCGAATATTGGCGGGCGTTGAAGGGTCTTGCGATCACCCCGCTGGGTTCACCCGATGCTTATGCGCCGGGCGCGGGTTTCGCCGCCGGCTGGCCGCTTGGGTATAGCACCAAAGGCGAGTGGGCGACGCTGGCCCATTGTTACGGCGCGGTCGGCGTCGGCCGCGGCCTCGACCCCGACACCGGGACCGGCGGGGAACTTTATGCAGTCAACGGCCAGGCGACGCGCCATATGGACCGCAACCTGGCGATCGTCGGGCGGGTGATCGAAGGGATGGACCAGCTGAGCGCGCTGCCCCGCGGGACCGAAGCCCTGGGTTTTTACAAGGATCCGGCGGCCGGCGTCCCGATCGCGACTATCCGCCTTGCAAGCGGCATTGCGGCAGCCGGTCGGCCGGCCTTCGAAGTGATGGACACCGCCAGCCCGAGCTTCGCCAATTATTTGAGGGTCCGAGCCAATCGCAACGACGATTTCTATCGCCATCCCGCGGGCGGCGTCGATCTGTGCGGCGTTCAGGTGCCAGTGCGCCGCAAAGGCTGAGCCGGGGCTGAGCTAGGCAGCGAACGCGGTGTAGACGTCGCGGTTCTTGTGCTGGATCACGACCGGCGCATTGTGCGAGCGCATGCTTGCTTCGGCCAGCGGCAGAGCGGTGGTGCAGAAGGCGCATTCCGCCGACACCCGGCCGATATGCCAATGGGTGCGGCCGCAGCCCGGGCAGTGATTGACTTCATGTTCGCGATAGACGGCGTGATAGCCCCGTTCGTGCGGGCGGCGCATTTCGCCGCCGATGGAATCGACCAGCATCAGAGTTGCTCCTTTCCCCGCCCAACGAGCGAAGCGCCGATCGGTTTCAGTCAATGCGTTGGGGCGGCCTGCGCGACCCCGCCCGGCGCGGCTACAGGCGCAGTCCGTCGAGCGAAATCGGCTCGGCGAATTCGGCCCCGATTTTCTCGCCCGCGATCCAGCGCACGACGGCATTGGCGCGATCGCGGCCGGGAAGCATCAGCCACACCCGCGAACCGACTTCGAAATGCGCCTCGGTCGAGGCCATGAAGCCGCGCTCGGAGAGGTTGAGGACCTTGGCCTCAATGCCATTGGCGCCAAGCTCGCGCATCCTTGCCTCGATATCGACCGGCTGGCGCGGGTCGCGCCGGCGGTCGCTCGGGTCCTCGGCGATACGCGCCTTGATCATTGAAAAACTCATCTCCATCGGCGCATCATTCCGCCAAATTACTGAACGACAGGCCGATTTTCCCGTCTTTCACCCATCGCACTTGTGCGGTCACAAGCCCGTGGTCAAGCAACTGCAACGTGAGTCGTTCACCAATGTTCGGCGTGTGACTGAAGATCACCATTGCCCCCGATGGCGAGACATTGCCAAGCCGCACCACATGGCGGCGGCCGCGAAACTCCAGCACCGCGGTGCTCGAAGCCGACGGCTGGCGCGTTTCGCCCCGCTCGTTGATCGACCGCGCGGTGCCGCGTTCGATCATCGATCCGTCGAGAAAATAGCCTGACGCCACTGACCACCCCATGTTTGCCGGCCTATTTCTAGCAAGCCGGGCTTAAGGATTGGTTTGCAACTACTTACATTGTCGATTGGACGGCGATGTTGCAGCCCGGGCACTGGCCGCACGCCGCCGGGCGCGATATGCTGGACAAGCGGCGCGTGAACGAAAGGTTGGCTCAAGATGATTGGCGGACGATCCCTGGTTAAAGGCGCGGTTGCGATCGCCAGCTTGCTCGCCTCGAGCGCGCTGCTTGCCCAGGCCAGGCCGGCGCCGCCGCTTCCGGTCAGGACGCAGCCATCGGCGGCCGGTGCGGCAGCTGCACCGTCGCGGGTCAACCCCGAAGCCCCGGTCGCCGGCAATCCCGATTATGCGCCCGACAAGGTTCAATCGGTGGCGCCGCCGGCACCCGCGCCGCTGCCGCCGGCGGTGTGGACCGCGGTCGATGCCCAGGACCTGCTGATGGCCATTGGCCAGGTCGGCCGCGACGGGCTCAACCCCGCCGATTACGACCCCGCCGGGCTCGACACCGCGATCCGCTCGGGCGATCCGGCTTTGCTCTCCGCCGCCGCGACTTTGCGCTTCAACAGCCTCTCGAGCGATCTCGCGCTTGGCCACATCCGCCGCTCGGCGCGGGTTGACTGGCATATTCCCGACAATGACCTCGATGCAGCGAGGCAGGACTCATTGCTGCGCAGCGCGCTCGCCGCCCACGACATCGCCGCGGCGCTGAACGGCCTGCTCCCGACCCACCCGCAATATGCGGCCTTGAAGTCCGCGCTCGAGATGACCCCGGCCGGTCAGACTGCCCGGGCCGACCGAATCCGGCTCAACATGGACCGCTGGCGCTGGCTGCCGCGCGATCTCGGCGGCAAATATATCATCGTCAACGTCCCCGGCTTCCACGCCACCTTGGTCGAAAACGGGGTCAATCGGTGGAAGCAGCGGGCGATCGCGGGCAAGCTGTCGACGCCAACGCCGCAGCTCACCGCGACCGCGCTCGGGGTAATCCTCAACCCGTGGTGGGAAGTGCCCAAAAGCATCGAGCATGAGGCCGCCGGCAAGAAGGGCTTCGTCCCGTTCATCGGCAAGGACGGCTCGATCCAGCGCTGGCGTCAGCCGCCGGGGCCGACCAACGCGCTCGGGCAGCTCAAGTTCGTGATGCCCAATTCGAAGGCCATCTACCTCCACGATACCAACGCCCGCAGCCGCTTCAACGACCAGACCCGGGCGCTCAGCCACGGCTGCGTCCGCACCCAGCATATCGTCGACCTCGCGACCCAGCTGCTCGGCGACGATGGCGGCGCCTGGACCCCGGCACGGGTTCAGTCGACCCTTGCCAGCAAGAAATCCATCCAGGCCAATTTCGTCAAGCCGCTACCCGTCTACATCGTCTATTTCAGCTCGGCCGCGCTCAACGACGGGCGGATCGTCGATTACAAGGACATCTACGGCCGCGACGCGAAGGCGAT
>JARXKO010000073.1 GCA_030271595.1 Pseudomonadota bacterium
AGCATCGCCGCCATCAGCAGATAGACTCCGCCGAGCATCAGATCGTTGGTCATCACAGCGCGATTTCCAGCCCGTCATGCGCCGGCGCCGCCCAATCGGGCAATTCGCGCACCAGCGTCGCATAATCGAGGCCATTGCCCATGTGGGTCAGATAAAGCTGACCAACGCGGCAGTCACGCGCCCAGCCAAGCACCGCGTCGAGATGGGCGTGCGTCGGATGCGGACTGCGCGTCAGGCAATCGGCGATCCACACCTCCGCGCCCTCGTACAAATTCGCCATGCCGTCGGTGAATTCACTGAAATCAATCGCATAAGCAACAGAGCGGCCACCTTCATCGAAACGCATGCCGAGCGATTGAATGGTGCCGTGCGGCTGATCGACGAAGCGCGCGACGGCCTTGCCGACGGTCAGATCGCCGGTCAGCGGATAGCCCTGGCAGATCGGACGATAGAAGTCCGCCTGGGCGAAGGCATAGCCGAAGCGTGTGTTCAGCCCCGCCAGGACATCGGCTCGGGCATGGAGCGGGACCGGCCCGCCGAGCCTGGCCGCAACCGGCCGCAAATCGTCGATTCCGTGGACATGGTCGCCGTGGTCGTGGGTAACGATCAGAAAGTCGAAGCTGCCAACCTCCGCGGCGAGGAGTTGCGCGCGCAAATCCGGGCCGCAGTCGACCAGCACCCGCTGGCCATCGCTTTCGACCAGGATCGACGAGCGCAAGCGGCGGTTGCGCGGTTCGGCGGGATCGCATTGGCCCCAGTCATTCCCGATCTTCGGCACCCCGGTCGACGTACCGCAGCCGAGAACCCTCACCTTCACGCGGCAGCCCTGCCGAACAAGCGGAAGAAATTGGCGGTGGTGGCGGCGGCCAGCGCCTCCGGATCCTCGCCGCGCAGCCCGGCGACGAAGGCGGCGGTGTCGGCGACGAACGCCGGCTCGCAGGTCTTGCCGCGATTGGGCACTGGCGCGAGAAATGGCGAGTCGGTCTCCACTAGCAGGCTATCGAGGGGGATGTTTTTCGCCGTTTCCTGCAGGTCCTGCGCGTTCTTGAAGGTGACGATGCCCGACAGCGAAACCATGAAGCCAAGGTCGATCCCGGTCCGCGCCAGCTCGGCCGAACCGGTGAAGCAGTGGAGAACCCCGGTCACGCCCCCTTGCCGCACCGCCCGGGTGAGGATTTCGGTGGTGTCTTCTTCAGCGTCGCGGGTGTGGATTACGAGCGGCAGTCCGCTCTCCCGCGCCGCCTCGATATGCGCTTCGAACCGCTCGCGCTGGGCCCCGCGGTCGGACTTGTCGTAATAATAATCGAGCCCGCACTCGCCGATCGCGACGACCTTGGGATGGTCGGCGCCGGCGATCAGCGCAGCGGCGCCGAGGTCGGGATGGGCGTCGGCCTCGTGCGGATGGACCCCGACGCTGGCCCAGACGTCGGGATTGCGGTCTGCGGTGGCGATGATCGCCGCCCACTCGCTTTGCCGGGTCGAGATATTGAGGAACCCCGCCACCCCGCGCGCCCGGGCGGCGTCGAGGACTTCGTCCTGGCGCTCGACCAGCCCCTCGTAATTGAGGTGGCAATGGCTGTCGATCAGCCTCATTCCGGATCGCCCTCGTCCAGCTCAAGGCGAGGAAATAAAGGCACCGGTTGAGCGATTGGCTGGCCGTTGTCGCCGGCAGCGATCGCCGCGAGCAATCTTTCGGCGGACTGAGGAATGATCGGAGCGACGGCGCGAGTCAGGGCTCGGACGCACCCGACGAGAGTGCCAAGAACTTCGGCCATGCGTTTGGGGTCGGATTTGCGCAAAGCCCAGGGCGCCATCGCATCGACATAAGCATTGCAGGCGAAGACTGCCCGCATCCAGGCTTCAAGCCCTTGAGAGAAAGCGAAGGCTTCGAATGCCCGCGGAATTTCCAGGTCGACGGCGGTTGCTACCAGCGCTTGCAGATCGAGGTCCTCGGCCGCCTCACCAGGTGGCGGAACAATCCCGTCCAAGTTCTTGAACACCATCGACAACGTGCGCTGGGCGAGGTTGCCGAAACTGTTGGCGAGTTCGGCATTGGCGCGGTTGACGATGGCTTCGGCGCTGTAGCTGCCGTCCTGCCCGAAGGGTACTTCGCGCAGCAGGAAATAGCGCAAGGCGTCGACCCCGAAGCGTGTCGCAAGCACCATCGGGTCGACGACGTTGCCGACGCTTTTCGACATCTTCTCGCCGCGGCTGAGGAGGAAACCGTGGCCGAACACCTGCTTGGGCAGCGCGATTCCCGCCGACATCAGGAACGCCGGCCAATAGACCGCGTGGAAGCGGACGACGTCCTTGCCGATCAGGTGCAGTGCCGCGGGCCAAAACTCCCGCCACAACTCTGTGTCGTCGGGATAACCGAGCCCGGTGATGTAATTGGTCAGCGCATCGAGCCACACATACATGACGTGATCATCGCTTCCGGGCACCGGCACGCCCCAGTCGAAACTGGTGCGCGAGATGCTGAGGTCCTTGAGGCCGCCTTCGACGAAGCGCAGCACCTCATTGCGGCGGCTGTCGGGCTGGATGAACTCGGAATTGGCGGCATAATGGTCGAGCAACGGCTGCTGATACTTTGAGAGCTTGAAGAACCAGCTCGCTTCCTCGGTCCATTCGACGGGAGCGCCATTGGGCGAAAGTTTCGCGCCCCCTTCCCCCTCGGTCAGCTCGCCTTCCTCGTAAAAAGCCTCGTCGCGGACCGAATACCAGCCGGCATAGCTGTCGAGATAGAGATCGCCTGTGGCCGCCATCGCTGCCCAAATGGCCTGGCTGGCGCGGTAATGATCCTCCTCGGACGTGCCGATGAAACGATCGTATGAAACATTAAGCGTATCGCACATTTGTTTGAATAACAGCGACATCTTTTGCGCATATTGGCGCGGTTCGGCACCGTCCGCGCGCGCTGCCTGGGCCATTTTCAGGCCATGTTCGTCGGTCCCGGTCTGGAAGCGGACATCGCGGCCTTGCGCGCGCATGAAGCGGGCGATGGCGTCGGCCGCGATCGCTTCATAGGCATGGCCGATGTGCGGCGGGCCGTTGGGGTAGCTGATCGCGGTCGTGATGTAGAAGGGCTCGGCCATGGCGCGTGCCCTAGCGGTGCCGGGCTAGCGCTTCAAGGAAGGCGGCTGGGCAACGCTGGCGAGGTAGCCGCCAAGCTGAAACACCGTCGCCGCAGGATCGAGCGACACCCGCGGCGCCACCGCCGCCAGCTCCCGCGCCTTGGCATAAGCATCGAGCGCGCGTTCGCGTTTGTGCCCGTCGAGCTGGCGCGCCTCGCGGGCGATCATCGCCGGCACGAAATCGAGGAAGGCGGCATATTTCTCGGCGGAGCCCTTCTTGCCCAGTTCATTGGCGAGGGCCGAACGCTGGGCGTTGGTCGGGTCGCCGTCGCGCAGGATGGCGAGCGCGGAATCCTCGAGCTTGGCCAGCCCGAGTTCGCTGAAGGCCAGAGCGCGCCCGGCCGAGCCGCCGGCCATGGCGACGAGCCGGCGGCGCGCGGCCGTGCCCAGCGACGGCGCCGCGAGCTCTAGGATTGACGCCATGGCGTCATCGTCGAGCGCCTGGAAGTCGAGCCTTCGGCAGCGCGAGCGGATGGTCGGCAATAATTTGCCCGGCGCATTGCTGACGAGGAAGAAGATGGTGTTGGCCGGCGGCTCCTCGAGCATCTTGAGCAGCGCGTTTGACGCTTCCTTGTTGAGATCGTCGAGGGTGTCGATGACCGCGACCCGCCAGTCGGACATGGCCGCGGTCATGCCCATGAACTCGCCCAGGGCGCGGACCTGGTCGATCGAGATGTTCTGCTTCAGGCCGTCGCCCTTCTCCTTCGGCAGGCGCTCAAGCCAGCGCATGTCGGGGTGGCTTCCGGCGTCGATCAGCTTGACCATCGGGTGGTCGGGCGGACTGTCGAGCAGCGGCAGGTCGAACCCCGGCCCGGCGGCCTCGGCCAGCACCCGCCGCGCCGCCGCCGCGGCGAAGCTCGCCTTGCCGACGCCCTTGGGGCCGGCGAGGAGCCAGGCATGGTGGAGCTTGCGGCTCGCCCAGGCGCTTGCGAACTGTTCGACCGCGCGGTCCTGGCCCAGGATCACGGCAGCAGGTCCGCGATTGCATCGAGAAGGCGCTTGGTGACAGCATCCGCGCTGCCCGAGGCGTCGATGATGCGCACCCGTTCCGGCTCTTCCGCGGCGATCAGGCGGAAGGCGAGTTCGACTTTCTGGTGATAGCCCTCGGGGCGGCCGCCGATGCGGTCGCTTTGCTCATTGTCGCGCGCCCGGGCGCGGGCACCGCCTTCCGCCAGCGCCAGAACAAGCGTGCGGTCGGGAAACCATTCGCCGATCCCAAAGGCGTTGATCGACCGTATCGCTTCGATTCCAAGACCGCCCGCCCCGCCCTGATAGGCCAGTGAGCTGTCGATGAAGCGATCGGAAAGCACCCATTTGCCGGCCGCGATCGCCGGGCGGATGACCTTGTCGACATGATCGGATCGGGCAGCCGCGAACAGCAGCGCTTCGGCCTCGGCGCCCCAGCGGTCCTCGCTCCCGGTGAGCAGCAGTTCGCGGATCGCCTCGGCGCCGGGACTACCGCCGGGCTCGCGGGTTTCGATTACCTCGATGCCCCGCTTGCGCAGGTCCTCGGCCAGCGCCCTGACCTGGGTCGACTTGCCGACCCCTTCCCCGCCCTCGAGGCTGATGAAGCGTCCGCGTCCGGCCACCGGCGGGTCAGGCCATTCCGAGCATTTGTTTGAACCCGATCCAGGCGCGGCCGAAGAAACCGGCCTTGCCGACATCTTCGCCGGCGACCAGCGGCATCACCTGATCGCCCGAATCGCTGGTGGTGACGACGAGGTCGGCGACATGGTCGCCCTTGCGGATCGGTGCCGCGAGCGGGCCCTGGTAGCGGATCCTGGTGCTGACGACCTTGGACAGCACCCCCGCCGGCATGGTGATCGAATAGGCCCGCGGCGTGACCAGCGGCACTTGGCTGGCCGAGCCGAGCTGGACCCTGGCGCTGCCGATGGTCGCGCCGGCCTTGTACAGCGGCTTGGTGGCCCAGGCGTTGAAACCCCATTGCATCAGCCGCACCGATTCCTCGATCCGCTGGTTGAAACTGCCCAATCCGGCGACGACCATGACCAGGCGGCGGCCATTCTGCTCGGCCGATCCGGTGAAACCAAAGCCGGCCTCGTCGGTATGGCCGGTCTTGAGACCGTCGGCGCCGGGCACCCGCCCGAGCAAGGGATTGCGATTGGCCTGGGTGATGTCGGTGCCCGAGCCCAAGGTCTTGCCCCAGGTGAATTGGGTCTGGCTGTAGAATTTCTTGTAGAGGTCGGGATAATTCTCGATTTCGGCCCGGGCCAAGGTGGCGAGGTCGCGTGCGGTGACATAGGTCCGCCCCTCGTCGGGCCAGCCATTGGCGGTGCCGAAGTGGCTGTTGCTCAGCCCCAGCCTGCGGGCATTGTCGTTCATGACATTGGCGAAGGCTTCTTCGGTCCCGGCGATACATTCGGCGAGCACCACCGACGCGTCGTTGCCCGACAGCGTCACGATGCCGTGGAGCAGGTTTTCGACGCTGACCTGCTCATTGGGGCTGAGGAACATGGTCGATCCCGCCGCTGGCCCATGCCATTTCTGCCACGTCTCGGGGCGCACGACGCACATCCGGTCGAGCTTGAGGTCCCCGCGCTTGATCAGCTCGAACGCGACATTGGTGGTCATCATCTTGGCCATGGATGCCGGCGGCATGCGCTGGTCGGCATTCTTGTCGAGCAGCACCGCGCCCGACGACAAATCAATCATGAACGCGTTGCGCGCCGGGGTGTCGAACGGCGGCGCGGTGGCGGATGCGGAGACCGCGATCAAGGCGGTGCTGGCACAGGCGAATAGTCTGAATCGGGTCATGGCGGGGAGCGGTTCCTGAAAATCGGGACGGTGGTCACCCCTTCCCTATCGCCGGGCGATGGCGTCCGCCAGAACCCCGACCGACATGGCGTAAAAATTCGAGCAATTATAGTCGAGGATGGCGCGGTAATTGGCGGTCAGCAGATAAGCGGTCGAGCCCGGGCCATCGGGTTCGAGCAGGAAGGCGAGCTCAGTGTCGGGCAGCGAGCGGCCCAGCGGGACCATCCCAAGCGAGCGCCATTCGCGCATCGTCAGCCAGCGGCTGTGGCGGCGGAACACCTGCGGGCAGCGCTGGGCGATGACCCGCGAGACGATCGCCTGGCGGTTGAGGGTCGCGGGAACGCGCACGGGCACACCCCAGGCGACATTGGCCTTCCACCCCGCGTCGCGCAGATACATGGCGATCGAGGCAAGCCCGTCGAGCTCGTCGTTCCAGATATTGGCATAGCCGTCGCCGTCGCCGTCGGCGCGCAGACGCAACGCGACCGAGGGCATGAACTGGGGATAGCCCGTGGCCCCCGCCCAGCTGCCCTTGAGCCGCCACCGCGGTACCCCCTGGTCGATCAGCTTGAGCGCCGCAATGAACTCGGATTCGAAGAATTCGCGGCGGCGGCCGTAATAGCCCAGGCTGGCAAGCGCCTCGAGCAGGTCGTAATTGCCGGTTACCTCGCCATAGCTGGTTTCGTGGCCCCAGATCGCCATCAGCACGGCGCTATCGACCCCGGTGCGCTGCTCGAGCGAGCGCAGCGCGTTGTAATGGTCGTAATAATTGGCCCGGCCGCGGCTGATCATCGAGGCCGTGACGTGGCGGCGAAGATAGGGCGAGATGGCGAAGACCTGACCGGTCGAGGTGGTTGCTGCACCAGGCTCGGTCGCTTCCATGCGGATCGCGCTCTGGTTGATCGACATCCCCGGCACATTGGCAGCGACCGTCTCGGGACGGACGCCCTGCTGGCGGGCGAGGATCGCGAGCCGCAGCTTATAGGTGTCCCAGGCGCTTCGGGTCTGCGCCAAGGCTGCAATCGACCCGCTCACGCTCGGTCCGCTGATGCCGACCAATGCGGCCAGCAATCCCACCGACAGCCAATTCGCCAACCGCTTCACGCTCACTCCCACGAATAAATACCAGGCTAGGCCGGATAGCGCATGGGACGCCAGCAAGTTCACCGTGCGCCTTGCACGTTCCGCCCTGCCGAGCGATAGGCGCGGGGCGTACGGCGCTGGAGAGGTGGCCGAGTGGTTTAAGGCAGCGGTCTTGAAAACCGCCGTAGGTGAAAGCTTACCGTGGGTTCGAATCCCACCC
>JARXKO010000074.1 GCA_030271595.1 Pseudomonadota bacterium
TGGCTTCGGTCGCCGCCATTCTTGTCCGGGTGATAGCGGCGGACGAGGTGTGAATAACGCTGGCGCAAGGCGTGGCGGTCGGCCTGTTCGCCAAGCCCGAGCACGTCGAGCGCGCGTTGTTCGGCGCGGGTGAAGCGCGATTGCTCAGCGCCCGATCCATTGCGCCCGAAACGTGCGGCGATTGCATCGAGCGGATCGGCGAAGTCGCTCCATGCCGGCGCCGGATCGGCCCCGAAGTGGACGAAGGGCCGGCTGACCCGTTCCCACCCCGCGACCGGCGACTGCGCGGCGGTGATTTCCTCGGTGCTCATGCCGGCGAAGAAATTGTAGCGCGCATTATGCTCGCGGACGTGGTCGAGGCACAGGAATCGCCACGATCCGGGCCCGTCGAAATTCGACGGCGCGAAGGGCGCCTTATACTCGCCCGGCTCGCCGCAACCCGGAACCGCACAGCGATCTTGCGCGCCTTCGACCCGGCCGTGAAATTTTGCCTGCTTCGACGCCACGCTTCCTCGCTTGTTCAACGCGCCTATATAGGGGCGATGAACGCTCCCGCCACCGGACCGGTCGCAACCGAAATGCTCAATCGGCTCGACTCGGCGCTTTCGCCGACGCTGGTCGAGCTTCACGACGACAGCGAACAGCATCGCGGCCACGGCGGCTATAATCCCGCCGGCGAAAGCCATTTCTCGCTGCGCATCACCAGCCCCGCCTTCGCTGGCAAGTCGCGGGTCGAGCGCCAGCGGATGGTCTATGCGGCGCTTGGCGAATTGATGGTCGAGCGGGTCCACGCGCTGTCGATCAAGGCCAGCGCGCCGGGAGAATGAGGATGAAGGACGAGTTCGACGCTGCGGTTGAGCAAATCATCACCCCGGTCACCCACGACCTTGGCGATTTCAAGGTTCACCGGGCATTGCCGGCACGCGAGCGGACGATGGTCGGGCCGTTCATCTTCGTCGATCAGTTCGGACCGGCGCGATTGCCGCCGGGCAAGGGCATGGACGTGCGCCCCCATCCGCACATCAACCTCGCCACCGTAACCTATTTGTTCGACGGAGCAATCGAGCATCGCGACAGCGTTGGTTCGCATGCCGTGATCGAGCCCGGAGCGATCAACCTGATGACCGCGGGCAGCGGCATCGTCCATTCCGAGCGCTCGCCCCAGAACCTCCGCCCCGACGGCCCAAGCCTCTACGGGATGCAGACCTGGCTCGCCTTGCCCGACGGCAAGGAGGAGGTTGCTCCGGCCTTCGATCATGTGCCGGAAAGCGGCCTTCCGCTGGTCGAGGATGGCGGCGCCCGCGCGCGGGTGCTGATGGGCACATTGTGGGGCGCGACCGCTGCAACCCCGTGCCATTCGCCAACCATTTATGCCGACCTCGTGCTCGACTCGGGCAGCTCCATGCCGGTCGAGGCGGATGCCGACGAGCGGGCGGTGATGCTGGTCGGGGGCGAGGCCGCGCTCGATGGCCGCGATCTCGAACCTTTTGCGCTCATCATCCTTCGCCCCGGCCACGACGCGCGCCTGTCGAGCGGTCGCGGCGGGCGGGTGATGCTGCTTGGCGGCGGCGCCTTTGCGACCCGCCGTTACGTGTTCTGGAATTTCGTTTCCTCGTCGCGCGAACGGATCAATCAGGCAAAGGAGGATTGGCAAGCGATGCGCTTCCCGCTCGTCCCTGGCGATGATCGGGAGTTCATTCCCTTTCCCAAGGTCCCGACGACGGTCAGCTATCCGTGACCGCGCAAAGGCGGATCCCGCTTAGCGGCGGAGTGACGCTAAACGTCGCAAGTGCCGGCGACTCGGCCAACCCGCCGGTCATCCTGCTCCACGGTTTTCCCGAATCGCACCGCACGTGGCGGCTGGTCGCGCCGCTTTTGGCGGAGCGGTTCTATCTCATCATGCCCGATCAACGCGGCTTTGGTGGATCGGACCGGCCGGCCGAGGTCAGCGCTTATGCGCCGCACCGGCTGACCGCCGATGTGTTCGCGCTGGCCGACGCGCTGAAGCTTGAGCGCTTCGCCCTGGTCGGCCACGATTGGGGCGGCGCCATCGCCTGGACCGCGGCGCTCACCAACGATCCGCGACTGGCCAAGCTCGCGATCGTCAATGCGCCCCATCCGTGGCTGTTCCAGAAAGCGCTGATCGACGACCCCGACCAGCGCGCCGCGTCGCAATATATGAACGTCTTTCGCTCGCCCGCGACCGAGCGGATGATCGAGGCCAAGGGCTTCGACTGGTTTTTCGACCGAAGCTTTTCGGCCCATGTCGATCTGGCGATCATCCCGCCCGAAGAACGCGCTCGATACATCGCCGACTGGTCGCGGCCCGGGGCGCTGACCGCGATGCTCAACTGGTATCGCGCGACCGGCCTCGTGGTGCCGCTGCCGGGCGAAGACATGGGCTTGCCCGCGTGGATGGACCAGGTCCCCAAAGTGCACGTTCCAACGCTCGTCATGTGGGGGATGCTCGACCCCGCGATCCTTCCCGGCCAGCTCATCGGGCTCGAGGATTGGGTCGACGATCTGACCATCGAACGCTTGCCCGACGCCGGGCATTTCGCGCCGTGGCAAGCGCCGCACGAGGTTGCCGAAGCGCTCGCCGACTTTCTTTAAACCGGGCCTCCGCGCCACGTCGGCAGCGGCGCATCGCCAAGCGCGACATCGATCGCAGCCCGCGCCAGCAGGCGAGTCGAATCGAGCACCGGCAATGCGCTATTCTGATTGGAAATGATGAGCGGGATTTCGGTGCACACCAGCGCCACCGAATCGCACCCCTCGGCAGCCAGCCCATCGATTGCCGAGCGATAAAATTCGATCGATTCCGGCTCGAACCGGTTCATGCACAATTCGTCCATGATGATCGCATGGAGCCGTTCGCGTACCGCTGGCCGAGGCACCGCCCAGCCGATTCCCCGCGCTTCGAATGCGCGCGGATAGACCGGACCCTGCATCGTCCAGTTTGTCCCGAGCACGCCAACCTTGCGATAGCCACGCGCCCTCGCCTCACTCGCCACGACCTCGCCGATATGAAGCCCGGGCAGCGCCAGATCCGGCCCTGGAGTTTCGAGCGCGATATGGGCGGTGTTGTCGGGGCACAGGAAGAATTCGGCCCCAACCCGCGCCAGGCGCTCGACGACCTCGGCCGAGCGGGCGCGCAGCGCGTCATTGTCCGCCTCATCCCATTCGGTCACGGTATCGGCCATTGCGAGGCCGGCCATGGTTACCGGCGGATGGCGATGCGCGCCGAGCCGCGCCTGAGCCCCGCGCATGATCTCCTGATAACAAAGCACCGCCCCTTCGACGCTATATTGGTGGATCCCGACATGCCGCATGACCGCGACCATCCCGCCCTTGGGTCCCGAACGCAAGCGAGCGCCTTCCGCGATCGGCTGCCACGCGCTAGAGGCTCGCCCCTATGGCCCGTTCCAAGTCCCGCTCCGCCGCCCGCCTTGCCGCCGTCCAGGCGCTCTATCAGCAGGACATGGAAGGCACGCCGGTCGCGCGGCTGATCAAGGAATTCCACGACCACCGCCTCGGCGCGACGGTCGAGGACGCGCAATATCATGATGCCGAGCGCGATTTCTTCGACGATCTCGTCAGCGGCGCCAATGACCGCAGCGACGAGATCGACGCGTTGATCCAGGGCAATCTGGCCAAAGGCTGGACGATCGAGCGGCTCGACCGGCCGATGCTCGCGATCCTCCGCTCCGGGGCTTATGAACTGGTCGCCCGCGCCGACGTCCCGACCGGATCGGTGATCAACGAATATGTCGATGTCGCCCACGCCTTTTACGACAAGCGCGAAAGCGGCTTCATCAACGGCCTGCTCGATTCGATCGCCAAGCACGCCAGGCCCGCCGCCGAAGAGTGATCCGCGAACGCGCGATCATTGCCCGGCTGCGGCGCTTCGCGACCGATCCGGCAGCGCGCGGCCTGCTCGACGACGCGGCGGTACTCGGCGATCTCGTCATCACCCACGACAGCATCGCCGAAGGGGTTCATTTCTTCCCCTTTGATCCCCCGCAAAGCGTCGGCTGGAAGCTTGTCGCGGTCAATTTGAGCGACCTTGCCGCCAAGGGCGCAACCCCGGCCGCGGCGTTGCTGTCGCTGACCATCGCCGGCGACGGCAGCTGGGAGGAGGCGTTCATCGGCGGGATCGAGGCGGCGTGCGCCCATTACGGCCTGCCGCTGGTCGGTGGCGACACCATCGGCTTACCCGCCGGGGCGCCGCGCGTCCTCGGCATGACCGCGATCGGAAAGGCCGGACCCAGGGTTCCACCGCGCGACGGCGGCAAAGCCGGCGACCGGCTGTGGCTGATCGGCTCGGCCGGGGATTCCGCGGCGGGACTGGCGCAGCTGCACGCCGACAGCAACGCCCGCGGCCCATTGGTCGAAATCTATCGCCGGCCGGTTCCGCTCCTCGCGGCGGGCCAGGCGATCGCGCCGCACGCCACCGCGATGCTCGATATCTCCGACGGATTGCTGATCGATGCGCTGCGTCTCGCTGAAGCGAGCGGCTGCATCGCGGCGATCGACCTCGGCGCGATCGGCCTGTCGGGCGACTTCATCGAGGCGCGCGGCGAGTCGCTGGAAGCGCGGCTGTTCGCGGCGACCGGCGGGGATGATTATGCGCTCCTTGCAGCACTTCCACCGCGGATCGATCCCTCAACACTTAATTTACCCGAAGCAACGACCATGGCCTGCATCGGATCGCTCCAACCCGGGCCGGCGGCGCTCAAGCTGTCGGTCCGGGGGGAGGCGGTCGCAACGCCGGAAACACTTGGGCATGAGCATCACGGACAAAGCGCTGCGCCAGTGGCTGATCGGCCTTAGCGGCCTTGTCTCGGGGATGACGCTCGCGCTCCTGATTCACTGATCGCCGACTGACCGGCGCGGTTGCAAGCCGCGCCAACCACCCCTAAACAGCCGCCGATTTCCAAGGGGGCTCCCGCACCAGCGGGCACGCTCCCACCTGCCTGACAACGGGGATGTTTGAACCAATGAATCCGCTTTATATCGCAATCGCCTGCGGCCTGATCGCAGTGCTCTACGGCATCATCACAAGCCGCCAGGTGCTCGCCAGCCCGGCCGGCAACCAGCGCATGATCGAAGTCGCGAGCGCCATTCAGGAAGGCGCGTCGGCCTACCTTCGCCGCCAATATACGACGATCACGATCGTCGGCGTAGTCGTCGCTGCGATCGTCTTTTTCTTCCTTGGCCCGATCTCGGCCGCGGGCTTCGTGCTCGGCGCGCTCCTTTCGGGCGCGACCGGTTTTGTCGGCATGAACATTTCGGTCCGCGCCAACGTCCGCACCGCCCAGGCCGCATCCGAAGGGCTGCAGCAGGGCCTGACCATGGCGTTTCGCGCCGGCGCGGTCACCGGCATGCTCGTCGCCGGTCTCGCCTTGCTCGCGATTTCGTCCTTCTTCTATTACCTCATCGGCCCGGCCGGGAACGAACCCAATAGCCGGGTCGTGGTCGACGCTCTGGTCGCGCTCGCCTTCGGCGCCTCGCTGATTTCGATCTTCGCTCGTCTGGGTGGCGGCATTTTCACCAAGGCCGCCGACGTCGGCGCCGATCTGGTCGGCAAGGTCGAAGCCGGAATTCCCGAGGACGATCCGCGCAACCCCGCCGTCATCGCCGATAACGTTGGCGACAATGTCGGCGATTGCGCCGGCATGGCCGCCGACTTGTTCGAAACCTATGTCGTCACCGTCAGCGCGACGATGTTCCTCACCGCCTTGCTGGTGAAGGGCGCGGGTTCGGCCTTGCTGCCGCTGATGAGCCTTCCCCTGATGATTGGCGGGGTCTGCGTGTTGACCTCGATCCTCGGCACCTATTTCGTTCGCCTGGGCGGCGGCACAAATATCATGGGGGCGATGTACAAGGGCTTTGTCGTCACCGCGGTGACTTCGGCGGTCGCGATCTATTTCGCCGCCCAATACGTGCTTGGCGACCTCAAAGCGGTGATCACCGCCGGCAACACCAGCTTCACCGGCATGTCGCTGTATTACTGCATGCTGCTTGGACTGGTCATCACCGGGCTGATCATCTGGATCACCGAATATTATACCGGGACCCACTACCGCCCGGTGCAGTCGATCGCGCGCGCTTCGCAGACCGGCCACGGCACCAACGTCATCCAGGGTCTTGCGATCAGTCTTGAATCGACGGCGCTGCCCACGCTCGTCATTTGCGGCGGGATCATCACTGCCTATTCGCTCGCCGGCCTGATCGGGATCGCCTTCGCGGCGACCGCGATGCTGGCGCTGGCGGGGATGGTCGTCGCACTGGACGCTTATGGTCCGGTCACCGACAATGCCGGCGGCATCGCCGAAATGGCCGGGCTCGACGACAGCGTGCGCCGCAAGACCGACGCCCTCGACGCGGTCGGCAACACCACCAAGGCGGTGACCAAGGGGTATGCAATCGGGTCGGCCGGCCTTGCAGCGCTGGTGCTGTTCGCCGCCTACACCACCGATTTGCGCGAATTCTTCCCCGCGCTGACGGTCGACTTCAGCCTGGAGAATCCATTCGTCATCGTCGGCCTGCTGCTTGGCGCCTTGCTGCCCTATCTGTTCGGGTCGATGGGCATGACCGCGGTCGGCCGAGCGGCCGGCGACGTCGTCATCGACGTCCGCGATCAGTTCGCCAACAACAAGGGCATCATGGACGGCACGTCGCGGCCCGATTACGCGCGCACCGTCGACCTCGTCACCAAGGCCGCGATCAAGGAGATGATCATCCCTTCGCTGCTGCCGGTGCTGGTCCCGATCGCGGTCTATTTCGTGATCACCGCGGTGGCCGGCCAGGCGCAGGGCTTCGCCTCGCTCGGCGCGGTGCTTCTGGGCGTGATCGTCTCGGGTCTGTTCGTTGCCATTTCGATGACCTCGGGCGGCGGCGCCTGGGACAATGCCAAAAAATATATCGAGGACGGCAATTACGGCGGCAAGGGCAGCGAGGCCCATAAGGCCGCGGTCACCGGCGACACCGTCGGCGATCCTTACAAGGACACCGCCGGTCCGGCGGTCAATCCGATGATCAAGATCACCAACATCGTCGCGTTGCTGCTGCTCGCGGCGCTTGCGGGCGGCGCGGCACACTAAGCCGCATCGTCCGG
>JARXKO010000075.1 GCA_030271595.1 Pseudomonadota bacterium
TCGACTTCATCAACATGTTCCTGTTCATGCTGCGCTTCATGGGCAGCCGCCGCTAGGTCGCGCCGCAGTCGAAAAAGGAGGGCCGGTGGAGCGATCCGCCGGCCCTTTTTTCGCCCGCTGCAAGGCCAATGTCCGCATTGGGTGGGAAAGTAGGTCATATACGGCGTCGCTGCGGCACTTCCGCTTTCGACGGTCAATGGGTCCAATACAGTGAGGAGTGTCAGTGGCGGAAAAGGGTGGAAAGCGGACATTAGCTAAAGCTGGGAGCGGTCGACAGGGCTCCACTCCTCGGGTTCGACCTCTTTCCGCAGCAGTCTGAGCGCCAGTCCCGCGAATGAGCCGACGGCGATTGCAATAGTCAGATTGCTTGCGACAGTCAGGATCATAGTCATGAAGAAGATTGCTCGGTGGTCCGCGCGAAGCCTCATGCGCTCTGCCCAACGGCTTGGTTCGCTCATCAGCCATGCCGTGAGGATTAGCAGTCCAGCCAGTGCGGGCATCGCCAGATATCCGGCAAGCGAGGCAGCTACGACGCTGAACAACATGATCGCCGCCGCGTGGACGATACCAGCAACTGGAGTGCGTCCTCCGGCACGCACGTTTGTGGCTGTTCTTGCGATTGCGCCAGTCGCGGGCAGTCCGCCGAACAATGGCGACACGATGTTCGCTGCACCTTGAGCAATTAGCTCGGCGCCGGAGCGGTGGCTCCCGCCTATCATTCGGTCCGCGACAATCGCGGACAGCAGTGACTCGACGGCCGCGAGGAACGCGATCACGAAAGCCGACGGCAGCAACTCGCTTATCCTAGCGATGCTAAGGTGAGGAATCGACGGCATCGGAAGCCCGCTTGGGAGGGCGCCGAAGCGCGTAAAGATTGTGTCCACCGGTAGGGGCAAGAGAGCCACGGTCGCCGAAGCGCACGCAATCACGAGCAGGGATCCTGGGAACCAAGGAAGCCGATGTCGTAGGAGCCCAATCCCCGCGATCGAAAGCAGGCCTACGATCAGCGCCGTAAAGTTCACGCTACTTCGTGCGCTCCAGAGAGCGGGCAAGCCGTGGATTAGGTCGGCGGGCACGTGAACGGCGGATAGCCCGAGCAGATCCTTAAGCTGGCTGACAGCGATGATCAGTGCAATCCCGACCGTGAAACCTTCGATGACCGCTTCCGGCACGAGGGCGATGAAGCGACCCGCCCTGACCAGACCGGCGGCGACCAAAATGATCCCTGCCAGCAGCGTCGCCAACATTAGACCGTCGAAACCATATTGCGCGATGACGCTCGCAATTACGACGATGAACGCGCCCGTCGGCCCCCCAATCTGAATCCTGCTCCCACCCAGGAGCGAGATCAGGAAGCCACCGATGATCGCTGTCACCAAACCCGCTCGCGGTGTGGCTCCGCAGGCGATCGCTATTGCAATGCTGAGAGGAAGCGCCACGAGCGCCACCGTAATTCCGGCGACCGCGTCGCCAATAAACAAGCGCCAGGAATAATCTTTCAGGGTCGTAAGGAGTTTCGGTTTCACTGCCCCGCGCTAAAGACAGATAACCCCTTGTTCAACAGCGGTCGCCTAATGTCTGCTTTGGATCGAAAACGGACATGGCCGCTAACATCCGCAATGGGTGGAAAGCGGACATCCGTACTGCCGGTGGACAATCGGGCGATCCCCGGTTTAAGCGGCAGCGATGAAGGACGAAGTGAAGTCTACTGGCGCGGTCGCGCTCGTGAGCGGCGGCATCGCGGCAGCCTTTGGTCTCGCGGCTTGTTGCGCGCTTCCTTTTTTTCTTGCCGGTGCCGGTTTGGGCGCGGGATGGCTTGCTCCAGTTGTCTCGGTCTCTCAGCCCCACGCGGAGTTGTTGACGGCTGTCTCGCTCGCGGCCTTGTCGGGCAGTGTCATCATCGTGTGGCGGGCGCCTAAGCACTGCCAGCCGGGGTCGCTTTGCGCGCGCGCTGCTTTTCGGTGGGCTATCACGGTAGCGGCTGTGACTGGTGCAATCCTGCTTGTGCTGTCCAAAATCTATGCCTGAGCTGCAAAGCACCATCACTTGTCGGCAATGCGGCGGGCGAACCACGGAAACGATGCCAACCGACGCTTGTCAGTTCTTCTACGACTGCAAACACTGTGCAGCGGTGCTGCGGCCGCTTGCCGGGCACTGCTGTATCTTCTGCTCCTTCGCGGACGTTGCCTGCCCCCCTGTTCAAGAGGCAAAGAAGACTGGCGGTTCCGAGGGATGCTGCGCCAACATCTAATGTCCGCAACGGCCCGGGCGCACTATCCGACAAGACGTTTGAAGAAGGCCACGGTCCGGGTCCAGGCGAGGGCGGCGGCGGCAAGGCCAATGTCCGCAACGGGTGGAAAAGCGGACATTAGGCAGAAGGGGAGAATACCTGCCAAAAGGCGTAAGCAAATGCCAATCCGACGCCCATTAAGATGACGACCGCTAAGCGCCGATCTGGCGGGTCTATCTTGATTCCGAGCTGTTCACGATAGGCGTAGACCCGCTTCAAGTAGAACATCGCAACGGCTACCCAACAAACGAAAGAAGCAGCCAGCGTCAGCCCCGCAATGATACCCCATGCGATGCTGCTTGTCGGCGTGAGCGCGAGCAACGGAACACCCAGGAGCGACGGCGCAAAGAGTGGTGTGAAGGGCGTATCGAATTGCCCGACAGGTTGGCGGCTCTCTGCTTTAAGGAACGCAGCTCGGTCCACCAAATCCAAATAAAAGCTAATCGGGTTTTGCACAGCTACAAGGTAGCTGCCCGCATAGTGTGTGGTCAAATCGTCCGCAACGGGTGGAAAGCGGACATTCAGTAAGCCCCACGATCGTTCGCTCGGAAGTCCCCGCGCGTCGCCGCGACGACGTTCTGAAAAGTCGCTCGTAATTTGGTGAAAATCGGGGTAAAGGGTTGAGAATACAGGGACATTAGCCGTGGGTTGGTGCGGTAGGCTGCCTCGGGCGTGGCAGCGGAGGTGCGTAATATGCCGAGGTTTCATCGACGGCGCTTGTCGGTCGCAGGTTTGGCGCCCCTTGCCGGATTGCTCGGAAGCTTCGCCGCCGCGCCGGCGTCCGCGACCCATTCCTGGGCGGGAATGCACTGGGCCCGGTCAAGCACATTGGCCATTCGGCTTGGCGACAACGTCACGACCGTGTGGGACCCCTATCTTGCAACCGCCTCGATCGACTGGACCAAGGCGATTCGGATCGACACGCTGGTTGCACTAGGTACGCGAAGCCCGTCCTCATGCAGCCCTACTTATGGCCGCGTGGAGGTGTGCAATTACAATTATGGAGTCACCGGCTGGCTAGGCATCGCGAGCGTGTGGACTCAATATGGGCACATCGTTCAGGGCACCGTGAAGCTCAACGACACCTATTTCGCGTCCCTATCGTACAATACGCCGGCGTGGCGCCGGTACGTAGTGTGCCAGGAGATCGGCCATACCTTTGGCCTCGACCACCAGGACGAAAACCACAGCAATCTGAATCTCGGCTCGTGCATGGATTACACCAGCGATCCATCAGGCTTGAAGGGAACGAACGGCACCAAGAGCAACGAGCATCCCAACGCGCACGATTATGATGAGCTCAACCTGATCTACGCGCACGTGGATGGCTGGCAGCTTAGCTCGACCCGGGCATCGGTTGGCGCGACGTTCGGCAACTTGCTTGCCGGGCGCGAGGGGGCGTCGGCCGATCCCGCGCTGGCCCAGCCCGGTCCAGCCGATCTCAAATCGCTAGGGCGGGTTGCGGCGGTTGATTCGAAGGGCCGCGGCCGGGTGTTCGTGCGCCAGCTTGGCGGCGGCACCGAAGTCACGACCTTCGTCCTGTGGGCGGAACCGCTGGACCATTAAACTCAGGTCGTGCGCCATCCGCGCAACGGTTGCGGAAGATGAGAATGCTGCCGCCGCCGCTTTGGAGCGCAGGCCAACAGTTGCCCGCCAGTCCGCAACGGGGCGCGAGCGGACTATCCGACAAAACGCTTGAAGAAGGCCAGGGTGCGGGTCCAGGCGAGGTCGGCGGCGGGCTTGTTGTAGCGTTCGGCCGAGGTGTCGTTGTTGAAGGCGTGGTCGACGCCCGGATAGGTATAGGAGTCGAAGCGCTTGTGCGCGGCCTTGAGCGCCGCGACCCACGGGCTGGCGGTGGCGGCGACGCGGGTGTCCAGCCCGGCGTAGTGGAGCAATAACGGCGCCTGGACCTTGACCGCTTCGGAGGGATTGGGCGCCGGGCCATAATAGCTGACTCCGGCGGCGAGCGCGCCGCCAGCGGCGACCGCGAGCCGATCGACATACGCGCCGCCCCAGCAGAAGCCGACCGCGCCGACCTTGCCGTGGCGGCTCGATTTGGCGAGCACGCGGAGCATCGCGACGCCGGCGGCGGTGGCCAAGGCGAGGTCGAGCTTGCCGATGGCCTCGCGCGCGGCGTCTTCATCGGCGGGCGTCCCGCCGAGCGGCGAGAGGAGGTCGGGCGCGACCGCGCGGTAACCGGCCAGCGCGAGCCGCCGGGCGATATCGCGGATATGCTCGTTGAGGCCGCGGTTCTCATGGATCACCAGCACGGTCGGACGGGCGCCGGCGGCGCGCGGCTGCGCGACATAGGCCTTGTAGCCGCCGAGCGTGACGCTGCGCGTGGCCAGGCGCTTGTCATCGGGCGGAACGATCGAAGCGGCGGCGGGCGAGGCGCCGATGGCGGCGATCAGGCTTTCGGCGGCGGCGAGGCTTCCGGCGAGCGCGACCATCCGCGCCATGAAACCGCGCCGCTCCATGCCGCCGTGGGTGAAGCGGTCGTACAAGGTGATCGCCTGGCGGCGGGTGGTGGGGTCCATCATGCCTCCTCAGGCCGGCTGCGCGGCGGCTTGTTCGGCGATCAGCCTGGCATCGATGTCCCGCGCTCGGCGATACGCCTCGCGGTCGGTCATGCGCGCCGCATAATCGGTGAAGGCCGGGGTCGGGTCGAGCAATTTGAACATCAGCATGACGTTGATCGTGGCGCCGACGAACAAATCGGCGGCGGTGAAGCGGTCGCCGGCGATATAGGACTTGCCGGCAAGCGCCTTCTCGAGCGTCGCAATGGTCCTGTCATAGGTGCCGTAGCCAAGCATCACCTCGCGCTCCGCCGGGGCTTCCCAGCCCATCGAGCGATTGGTGAAGGCGGCCTCGACCGGGCCTGAAGTGAACAGCATCCAGCGGTAATAATCGGCGCGGTCGGCGGGGGCGGGGGCGAGCCCGGCCGCGGGGAAAGCATCGGCGAGGTAGAGGCAGATCGCCGCGACTTCGGTCACGACCTTGCCCTTGTGGACGATCGCCGGGACCTTGCCCATGGGATTGACCGCGAGATAGGGCGCGGCCTTCATCGAGGTGCCGTAGCCGAGGATTTCGGTGTCGTACGGCTCGCCGATCTCCTCCAGCATCCAGCGCACGGTTGCCCCGCGCGACTGCGGGTTGGTGTAGAAAACGAGGTCGGCCATCGGTCCCTCCTTCGGGTTCAGCCGCGTTCGCCCTTGCCCGGTTGCGGAGCGGGCGGAGCGGGCACTGCGGCGGGCGCGGGCATGACCGGCGTGCCGCCGGCACGATCGGCAGCGCTGGCATCGCGCGCGGCCTTGAACTCGCTGCCCTCGCCCCATTCGGGCCACAGCCGCGAATTGGCAAGGTCGCGGCCGAGGTTGTGGAGCAATTGGTCGTCCTCGGCCATGCCGGTGAAGTCCCACGCCGGGGACCATTCGTCGCTCGGCTGGTGATAATGTTTGGTGACATACTCCTTGCCCAGCGCCTCGCCCCTGGCGATGCCGCCGTTGACGAGGTCATTGCCGTCGCCAAAGCTGATCGCCGGGATTCCGACCTTGGCCATTGAGAAATGGTCCGAGCGGAAGAAATGGCCAGCCTCGGGGTGCGGGTCGGGGCTGTAATAGCGGCCCTGTTTCCTGCCCTCCGCGACGAGCATGTCGAGCAGCCCCAATCGGGCATTGCCGGAGATGGTGAAATTCTTCGACCGGCCCCAGATCTGGCCGCCGTCGGTGTTGATCACACCCGCGGTCTTGCCTGGCGCGTAGAGCGGGTGAGTGGCATAATATTCGGAGCCGAGCAGGCCCTTCTCCTCCGCGGTGACGGCGAGGAACACGATCGAGCGGTCGGTCCGCGGCTCATGCGCGAAGACCCGCGCCTGCTCGATCAGCTGGGCGATGCCGGTCGCGTTGTCGAGCGCGCCATTGTAGATGGTGTCGCCGCGATCATCGGGCTTGCCGATGCCGAGATGGTCCCAGTGCGCCGAGTAGATCACCGTCTCGTCGGGGTAGGTTTTGCCGGGCAGAAGGCCGACGACATTGTGCGACGTGATGACCTCGGGATTGGCGGCGAATTTGGTGCTCAGTCGCGCCTTGAGCTCGACCGGCCTGAAGGCGCGGGTCTTGGCCATAACCTTGGCCTGGTCGAAGGTGAGGCCAGAGGCTTCGAAGATTTTCGCCGCGAGGTCGCGCTGGATCCACGCTTCAGCCGGCGTATGCGATGCCGCCGGATCGGCGCGGACGATATCGAACTGGGTGTTGGTGTTGCTGTTCTTGACCGTGTTCCAGCCATAGGATGCGGGATCGGTTTCGTGGACGATGAGCACGCCCGCGGCGCCGCGCCGGGCCGCCTCCTCATATTTATAGGTCCAGCGTCCGTAATAGGTCATCGCCTTGCCGTCGAAACTGCCCTCGCCTCCTTCGAAATCGGGGTCGTTGATGAACTCGACGAGCAATTTGCCTTTGACGTCCATGCCCTTGAAATCGTCCCAATTGCGTTCGGGCGCGGCGACGCCGTAGCCGAGGAAGACTAGGGGAACATTGGCCAGGTCGACCGATTTGGCGCCATTCAGCGGCGCCTTGAGCGCAATCTCGCTGCCCTGAGTGAGGCGCAGATCCTGGCCGTTGCCGAGGTTGAGGGTGAGGCCGGGCACGCCGAGAATGTCGGACTTGAGCAGCGGCACCGCCTGGGTCCAACCGCGCTTGCCGCCGACCATGTCGCCGCCCGGCTGAACACCCGCCGCGGTGAACTGGGCGATGATGTAATCGACCGTCTTGGTTTCGGCGCGAGTCGCCGGACCGCGGCCTTC
>JARXKO010000076.1 GCA_030271595.1 Pseudomonadota bacterium
GGCGATGCCGGATCGGCGCTGATGCGCGATCTGCCGCTGGCCGCGGCGATCATCGCGGCCACGGTCAAGGCGGTGAAGCTGCCGGTGACGCTCAAGATGCGCATGGGCTGGGACCACAACAGCCTCAACGCGCCGCAACTCGCGCGCATCGCCGAGGATCTCGGCGTGCAGATGATTACCGTCCATGGCCGCACCCGCTGCCAGCTGTACAAGGGGGAGGCCGATTGGGGCTTCGTCCGCCGGGTCAAGGATGCGGTCGGGATTCCGGTGATCGTCAACGGCGACATCTGCTCGATCGCGGAGTCGCGCGCCGCGCTCGCGCAGTCGGGCGCCGACGGAGTGATGATCGGGCGCGGCGCTTACGGCCGGCCGTGGCTGCTGGCGCAGGTCATGGAAGACCTGTGCGGGCAGGGGCGGCGGACCGACCCGACCCTCGAGCAGCAACTGGCGACGATGCTCGATCAATATGACGACATGCTCGCGCTGTACGGCACCCACACCGGGGTCAATCTCGCGCGCAAGCATATCGGCTGGTACACCAAGGGCCTGCCCGGCTCGGCCGAGCTGCGCAACCGCGTCAACGCCCAGGACGATCCGGCAATCGTGACCGCGATGCTGCGCGAATTTTATGCGCCGTGGCGCGACCGGGACGCTGCCTGACGAATTTTAGCGCAACAGCTGTGTTGCATTTGCAACGGTCGTGCTAGGGGCGCGCTCGATGGATGCCCGCGCCGCCGAATCGAAAATCGGGAATCGCCTCGAATATTGGCTCCAGCGCGAGCGCGAGAGCGGCCGCTTCTACAATCGCCTGTCGGTCATCACTGCGTTGTTCCTGGTCGTCATCATGACGGTCAGTTACGGACTTCTAAGCCGGACGTCAGAGCCCGGGTCCTTATTGTCGCCGCCGTTCATCGCGCTGCTGCTGATCGCCAATCTGATCCCCGCGATCGCGCTGATGGTGCTGTTTTCGCGGCGTCTGGCGATGGCCCGGGCGGAGGAGGGGGGTCTCGGCAGCGGGCGGCTCCACACCCGGCTGGTGGCGTTGTTCTCGGTTATCGCGGCGGCGCCAACCGTGCTCGTGGCGATCTTCGCGTCCTTGCTGTTCCAGAGCGGCATCGAATTCTGGTTCTCGGATCGCGCCCGGGGCATGCTCGAGAACACCGTCCAGGTGGCGCGCGCGAGTTATCAGCAGGAATCCGACCGCGTCTCGCGCGAAACCATCGCCATGAGCACCGATCTGTCGGGCTATCTCAAGCAACTCCCGGTCGACAATCCGCAATTTATCGATTTGTTCGGGCGCCAGGTGCTGATCCGCAACTTGTCCGAGGCGATCATCGTCAATGTCGGCGACGACGGCGTGCCGCGCAGTCTGGTGCTGATCAATCCCTATGACCGTCCGCTCGAGAAGATCGTCACCAAGCAGCGCATCGCCCAGCTCAAGGGCCGCGAAAGCGTTGCAATCAGCTCACCCGACCGGGTCGGCGCCTTGGTCAAGCTTGGGTTCGGCCCGAGCACCTATCTTTACGCGGCGCGGGTATTCGACCCGCAATTCCGAGCGCAGATCGTTCGCGCCAATGGCGTGCTCGCGGATTATCAGAGCCTGCTCGCCAAATCGCGCGCCAATCAGCTGCGCTTCAACGCCGCCTTGCTGCTCGGGGCGCTGATCATCGTCGCGCTGGCGATCGCGACGGCACTCAAGCTGGCCGACCGGCTGGTGCGGCCGGTGGGTGAGCTGGTTGGCGCTGCCGGCCGGATCGAGGCCGGCGATTTCACGGCCCGGGTGCAGGTCAGCAAGACCGAGGATGAAATTCAGATGCTGGCGAGCGCGTTCAACCGCATGACCGGGCGGCTCGAGGAGCAGACCGGCGCGCTCAAGGCCGCCAACACCCAGCTGGAGACCCGCCGCGCCTTCATCGAGGCGGTGCTGTCGAGTGTCACCGCCGGGGTTGTCGCGCTCGACAGCGCCAACAAGATCCTGCTCGTCAACCGCTCGGCCGACGAGCTCATCGAGGGCGCCCACAAATCGGTCGAGGGCAGGAAGCTGGCGAGCATCTCGCCCGAGCTCGACGAATTCATGCGCGGCGAGCAGTCGGAAGCGAACGTGCTGGTCGCGACCGAGGGCAGCGCGCGCACGCTTGCGGTCAAGCGGGTCCGCTATCAGGACGGCAGCGTCCTCACCTTCGACGACATCACCGACCAGCTCAGCGATCAGCGCCGCGCCGCCTGGTCGGATATCGCGCGCCGAATCGCGCATGAAATCAAGAACCCGCTGACCCCGATCCAGCTGGCCGCGGAACGGCTCCAGCGCCGCTTCGGCGATGAGGTGCCCAAGGACAAGGAGACGTTCGAGAAGCTCACCGGGACGATTGTCCGGCAGGTTGGCGACCTGCGGCGGATGGTCGATGAATTCTCCAATTTTGCGCGCATGCCAAAGCCGGTGTTCAGTCAGTCCAACGTCCTCGAGATCGCGCGCCAGGCGCTGTTCCTGCACGAGGTCGCGCACCCCGCGATCACCTTCGAGCTCGACCCGCCGAGCGGTGATTTCCCAATGGTCTGCGACCGCCGCCAGCTTGGCCAGGCGCTTACCAATATCGTCAAGAACGGCGTCGAAGCCATTGAGGGCAGGCGCAACCGCGGCGAGCACAATATGGCGGGCGACCGGGTAGAGCTGCGCTTGAAGCAGGACGGCGACCTGCTCGTGGTCGACGTCTTCGATACTGGCGTCGGCCTGCCCGAGGACCGCGAACGAATCACCGAGCCCTATGTCACGACGCGGGTACGCGGCACCGGACTGGGCCTCGCCATCGTCAAGAAGATCGTCGAGGAACATATGGGCGAAATCGCCTTCCTCGACCGCCCGGGAGGGGGCACCCACGTCCGGATCGCGTTCGACACCGCAAGACTCGAAGCGATGGAAAGCGACGGCGGCGACGGCGCCAGCGGCGACGATGATGACGATGGCAACGACAATAACGAGGACCGTGGTTGATGGCGCTTGAAGTGTTAGTCGTCGATGATGAAGCCGACATCCGCGATCTTGTCAGCGGCGTGCTCGAGGATGAAGGCTATTCGGTACGCACCGCGGCCGACAGCAATGGTACGCTCGAGGCGATCGAGGAGCGGCGCCCGTCGATGGTCCTGCTCGACGTGTGGCTGCGCGGGTCGCGGCTCGACGGCCTCCAGCTGCTGCAGGAGATCAAGCGCCGCGATTCCACCCTCCCGGTGCTGATGATCTCGGGCCACGGCAATCTCGATACCGCCGTCGCTGCGGTGCGCGAAGGCGCAATCGATTTCATCGAAAAGCCGTTCCAGGCGGAGCGGCTCGTCTACCTCGTCAATCGCGCCACCGAGACCGATCGCCTGCGGCGCGAGAACGAGAGCCTGCGCCAGCAGTTCGGCCAAGACGATCAGCTCCACGGCAGCTCGGTTGCAATCAATACCGTCCGCGCGACTCTCAAACGGGTCGCACCAACCGGCAGCCGGGTGCTGATTTCCGGGCCCGCAGGAGTGGGCAAGGAAATTGCGGCGCGGATGATCCACCAATGGAGCCCGCGCGGGCGGTCGCCGTTCATCGTCCTGTCCGCGGCAATGATGAGCCCCGAGCGGGTCGAGGAGGAATTGTTCGGCTCCGAAAGCGACGGGGCGAACCGCCCGGGCCTGCTCGAACATGCGCACGGCGGGACCCTGTTCCTCGATGAAATCGCCGACATGCCGCTGACCACCCAGGCCAAGATCCTGCGCGTCCTGACCGACCAGAGCTACCAGCGGGTCGGTGGTCAGCGCCCGGTCAAGGTCGATGTCCGGGTGCTTTCGGCGACCTCACGCAACCTCCAGGACGAGATCGCCGCCGGACGCTTCCGCGAAGATCTGTTTTACCGCCTCAACGTGGTTCCGGTGCGCCTGCCGCCACTGCGCGAGCGGCGCGAGGACATTCCCGAGCTGGTCAGCCATTTCCTCGCCCGGATCGCGGCCGAGCGGCGGATGACCAGCCCGACCATCACCGAGGAAGCGATGGCGGCGCTCCAGGCGCACGACTGGCCGGGCAATATCCGCCAGTTGCGCAACGTCATCGAGCGGACTCTGATTCTGGCGCCGGGCGACCGCGCCAACTGCATCGAGGTCGACTTGCTGCCGCCCGAAATCCTCGAAGGCCAGAGCGGGATGAGCGGGAATAGCGCGATGGCGATCATGGGCAGCCCGTTGCGCGAGGCGCGCGAATCGTTCGAGCGCGAATATCTGCGCATCCAGATCCGGCGCTTTTCGGGCAACATCTCGCGCACCGCGACGTTCATCGGGATGGAGCGCTCCGCCTTGCACCGCAAATTGAAAGCGCTCGGGATCGGCGACAAGCGCGAGAGCGAGGAATAGCCTGAGCAGTTTCGACGGCAATGGCGCGATGGAGGTTGCGCGCGGGGAACGGGCGCTGGTCGTGGTTCCCGAGCTTCCGCGCGACAGTGCGCGGCGATCGGGCGATGCCCGGGCCGAGGAAGCGCAAGGGCTGGCCGAAGCGATCGGCCTGACTGTCGCGGCAAGCCGCACGATCCGCGTCCGGACGGTGCGATCGGCGACACTGCTGGGCAAGGGCCAGGTCGAGGAAATCGCGGCGCTGGCCAAAGCCAATGACGCCAGATTGCTGATCGTCGACAGCGCCTTGACTCCAGTCCAGCAGAAAAACCTCGAGCAGGAGGTCGGCACCAAGGTCATCGACCGGACCGGTCTGATCCTCGAGATATTCGGCGAGCGCGCGGCCACGGCCGAAGGCCGAATGCAGGTCGAGCTTGCCCATCTCGATTACCAGGCGGGGCGGCTGGTGCGCAGCTGGACCCACCTCGAGCGCCAGCGCGGCGGCTTCGGCTTCCTCGGCGGCCCCGGCGAAACCCAGATCGAGGCCGACCGCCGCCTGATCCGCGACCGCATGGCGAAGATCAAGCGCGAGCTCGACCAGGTCAAGCGCACCCGCACCCTCCACCGCGACCGCCGCCGGCGCGCGCCGTGGCCGGTAGTGGCGCTGGTCGGTTATACCAATGCCGGCAAATCAACGCTGTTCAACCGCCTCACCGGTGAGGGCGTGTTCGCCGAAAACCTGCTGTTCGCGACCCTCGACCCGACCATGCGTGACGTCAGATTGCCGGGCTTCGACAAGGTCATCCTGTCGGACACGGTCGGGTTTGTGTCCGATTTGCCGACCGAATTGATCGCCGCCTTTAGAGCGACCCTGGAAGAGGTGGCGTCGGCCGACCTCCTGATCCACGTCCGCAACATGGCCCATCCCGACCGCGAGGCGCAGCGCGACGATGTCGAGGACGTTCTCGGGTCACTCGGCCTGGGCAAGGAAGAGGGGGGTCCGCCGCGGATCGAGGCGTGGAACAAGCTCGACCTGCTCGACCCGGACGAGCGCGAACGGCTGACCGGCGAGGCCCGACGCCGCGACGATGTGGTGTCGATTTCGGCGCTGACCGGCGAGGGCGTGGATGCGCTCAAGGAGCGGGTGGCGGAGGCGCTGCGCGAGGGCGAGCAAGTCCATCACATCCGCCTCGATGCTGGCGAGGGTGGGCGGCTTGCCTGGCTTCACGCCCGCGGCGATGTGCTCGACCAGCGCATGGATGGCGATGAAATCGCGCTGTCGGTGCGGCTGTCGCCCGAGAATTGGGCGCGGTTTCAGGCTGGCTTGACTGCTTGAGCGGCCTTTGCGGCGGTCCACAGGGCCTCCTTTTGGTCGAGGCTGAGCGAGGCGAAACCCGGCTTGCACTCGATTGCCCGGAACCGAGCCTCGAACTTTGCATTGGCTTGCCGAAGCGCGGCTTCGGGCTCGATGTTGAGATGCCGTGCCAAGTTAACCACCGCCAATAACAGGTCCCCAAGCTCGTCGACCTGACGCTCATGCGACGTTTCCGCGTCGAGTTCGGCCAGCTCCTCGTCGATTTTCGCCCGCGGGCCTGAAGCATCGGGCCAGTCGAAGCCGGTGCGCGCCGCCCGCCGCTGCAGCTTTGCCGCCCGTTCGAGCGCCGGAAGCGCCAGCGCAACCCCGGCCAGCGCACTGGGATCATTGGCCTTTGCCCGCTCGGCAGCCTTGATTTCCTCCCACCCTGGACTGTGCGCGGCCTCACCGAAGATATGCGGGTGGCGGCGTTCGAGCTTGTCGCAGATGCGCGCCATGACGTCAGCGAGCGTGAAATGGCCGGCTTCCGCCGCCATCTGCGCGTGGAACACGACCTGGAGCTGGAGATCGCCGAGTTCGTCGGCAAGCGAGTCCATATCGCCGCGCTGGATGGCGTCGGCGACCTCATAGGCTTCCTCGATCGTGTACGGGGCGATCGAGGCGAAATCCTGCGCGCGGTCCCACTCGCAGCCCGACACCGGGTCGCGCAGCCGCTTCATGATCGCAGTCAGGCGTTCCAGCCCGGACGAAGCACTCATAGAGGGGCCTCCCGGAGTGCAAATCGCCGACCGTCCGGAAGTATGATAATATGCATTATGTAAAGTGATATGACCATCAGGGGACCAGCACCAGCCATCGCCCCTCGACCCCCCAGCGGCTCAGGCTCGACAGAAAATTCATCCCGAGGACGTTGAGATTGTCGTCGTCGGCTATTTCAAGCGCCATGTCGCGACGCTCGATCGTGCCGATGGCGAGCCGTCCAACCCGCCCCGAGGCAACCCGGATGATGCCGTTGCCGGTGCGGACATATTGATCGCGCTGCGGAGAGATCGCGATTCCGGCGCGCCGCGCGGTCGTACGGTCGATAGTGGTCATGGTCGCGCCGCTGTCGACCAGGAACTTGACCCGGTGGCCGTCGAGCATGGCGTCGACCCAGAAATGGCCGTCGATCGCCATTGGAATGCGCGTTACGCGGCCCTGAACCACCGGATCGCCAAGCGCTTCGGCTTTCAGGCGCTGGATAACCCAGCCAAAATCGTCGCGGAAGGTGAAGAGGACGAAGCCGGCGCCGAAAATCGCCACCCAAGCGAGCATCAGAGTCAGCAATTTGGCGATCGGTTCGCGCCGCGACATCAAGACGCCGAGCATGAGCATCGCCGCCATCAGCAGATAGACTCCGCCGAGCATCAGATCGTTGGTCATCA
>JARXKO010000077.1 GCA_030271595.1 Pseudomonadota bacterium
TGGCAGGCGCAAATCTATTCCAATTTCACCGACTGGACGCCGGAGGAGCTGGCGACGCGCGACGAATGGGATCTTCGCCATCGATGCGGCGGATCGCTGATCGCCCCGGGCTGGGTGCTGACCGCGGCCCATTGCATCGACCAGGCCAAGGTCGACAAGGGCTATCGCGTACGCCTCGGCGCGGTCCGTCTCGATACCGACGAAGGGGCCACCTACCGGATCGACCGGATGGTCCGCCACGCCGACTGGAACAAGGCCCGGCACCTCTATGACATCGCCGTGGTCCATTTCATTGCCGATGACGAAACCAATGAGAATGCCGCCGGGGCAATCGCCTCGATCCCGGTCTATGAGGGAGAGCCGCTCGGCCCCGGGATTGCGGTCGAGGCGACCGGCTGGGGCCAGCTCGACGCGGCCAAGGACAGCGGGTTCGAGTCCGAACTCACCGGCGTCGATCTGACCACCGTCGCGTGCTCGGATTATCCCCAATACCGGGGCAAGACCGACGGCAACATGATGTGCGCGTCAGCCCCCGACAACGACACCTGTACGGGCGATAGCGGCGGGCCTCTGGTCACCACCGACGATGACCCGGTGCTGGTTGGAATCGTGAGCTGGGGGATCGGCTGCTACAAGGACCATAGCGCCGGCGTCTATGTGCGTCTCGATCGCGACCATTTCACCGACTGGATCCGCCGCGCGATGGCAGTCGATCCGTCGGTTAACGAGTTGCGTTAGCGGTCGTCCCCGCTGCCGCGGTCGTCCCCGCTGCCGCGATCATCGCCGCTGCCGCGGTCGTCGCCACTGCCGCGATCATCGCCGCTGCCGCGGTCATCACCGCTGCCGCGGTCCTTGTCTTCCTCGTCTTCGGGGCCGAATGTGATCATCGTCGCTCTCCTCAAGGAATGGAGCGCGCTTGTGTCACGAATTCCGCGGCTCGGAAAGCCCGCCTCAGGCGAAGCCGATCGCCCTCAGCGTCGCGGCGAACCGCGGATCTTTGGCGATCGGGTCGAAGAACGGATCGGTGGCCAGCAGGATCATCCCCGAATCCCCGATCGCCCGCGCCCGGCCGAGCATCGCGAAGGCGCGGTCGCTTTGGCCCCATTGCGCCATCACTTCGGCCTGCTGGAACATGCCCGCGTCGCCCTCGGCCTTGACCAGTTCTTCGAAGGCGTGCTGCGCCGCGGCATCGTTGCCCGTGCGATGCTCCAGAATGGCAAGGCCGCGCCAGCGATAGAGCGCGTGCGGCTCCGCCTCATAGGCGGCTCGGGCCTCGGCGGTGCGGCCCATTTGCAGCAGCGCATCGCCCATCGCGGCGCGGGCGTTCGAGATTGCCGGGTTGAGTTCGATCGCGCGGCGGTAGCGCGCCGCCGCTTCCGGATAATTGCGCGCTGCAAAGGCGATCGACCCCGCCGCCCGGAACGCCCGCGGATTGAGCGGATCGAGGACCAGCGAGCGCTCGATCGCCTCGCGCGCCGCGGCGATCCTGCGCGCCCGGACATTGTACAGCGCATAGAGCAGAACGATGTCCGAATCGCCGCGTCCAAAGCGATAGGCCCGGTCATAGAACGGGCGCGCGCCGCGCAGATCGAGACGCCCCGCAAACAAGGCGTAACCGAGCGCCAGATTGGCCTCCGGCAAGGTCGGCGCAAGGTCGACCGAGCGCTGCGCTTCGGCGATCGCCTGGGCGTATAGTCCCTTCAGCTCGTCAGCCGCGGCATGTTCGGCGGCGATACCGGCGATTGTCCGCGACAAGGCGGCGTGGGCCAAAGCGAAATTGGGGTCGGCTTCGACCGCCAGCTGCAGGTACGCCCGGGCCTGATTGTCGGACGCTTCGTCCTTGGCGAGATTGAACAAGGCGCGGCCCCGCAAATAGGCTTCATAGGCCTGGACGTTATGCGTACCTCCGGGGGCCGGCGCCGATGTCGCCATCTGCACCGACAGCGCGCTCGATACCGCCTGGGCAATGTCGCTTTCGAAGGCGAACATGTCGCCCAGCGGCCGCTCGACCCGCTGCGACCAGGCGCTGAAACCGCTGCTCCCGTCGGTCAGATTGGTCGCCACCTGAACCATGTTGCCCATACGCTGGACCGATCCGTCGAGCAGATAGGCGACGCCAAGCTTGCGGGCGATTGCGGTTGCGCTGCCGGTCATGTCGCGGACGCTGTTGGTCGAGGTTCCGGCAAGCACCTGAAGGCCCGCATTGCGCGTCAGGGCCGAGCGGATCTCGTCGGTCAGCCCGTCCGACAAATAGGCCTGGGCGGGATCGCCGCTGAGGTTCTTGAACGGCAGCACGGCGATACTCCGCGAGGACGCCGATGCGGTGCCCAGCAGCCCGCTCTTCCACGCCGCCAGCGCACCGCCGCCAGCTAAGGCCGCGATCGCGCCGCCGCCGAGCAGCAGCGATTTGCGCCGGGTGACGGGCGCGCCGATCGCCGTTGGCGGGGCGGGCGCGGTCCCGCTCATGGCTGTTGCAAGCGCCCGCTGGATCGATTGGAAGAGCGGCGCTGTCGAGCGCCCGTTCCAGCGCGAGATGTCGATCATCTGGATTTGCCCGAAGCCCAAGGGCGGCGGAGTCCCGTCGAGCGACAGCGGCACCAGCCGCCGCCGGTCCCGGCCCTGCGCGGCCTCGTCGCGAACCCAGTCGGACTCGACCGATTGCCGCGACCACAGCACGATCACCGCATCGGCCGCGGCGAGCGCATCCTTGATCGTCGTGGCGTAGCTGCTTCCGCCCTCGATCAGCGCGTCCCACCACACGGTCAGGCCGCTGCGCTGAAGCACATTGGCAAGCCGCTGCGCCTGCGCCTGGTCGGCGTGGGCATAGCTCAGGAAAACCGTCTGCTGAGCGGGTTCGTTCGGCATTGCCTGCGGCCCCTCCGCTGACCGGCGCTGCTGGTCTAGCTTTTCGCGCGAGCGAGGGAAATAGCGCCCCCGATCCTGCCATCGACCGGTTCGTAGCCCGCGCGGATCGGCCGCTCGCCGGTCACTCGCCTGGGGCTAGCACTTTACCGGAAAACCCATTCTAACGGAGCGTCGCTTGAAGGATTGCCAATGTCCGTTTCTTGCCGTGCATTCATTTTGCCGCTGGCCGTGCTGACCGCGTTGGGCCCAGCGACCGCCACCCGAGCAGCGACGGCAATCGCCCCGCCGCAGATTTCCAAACCCCGGCCAGCGCCCAATACGGCGCCCGACGTCCTGCCCTTGCCGCCGGCGGTGTTCGACCCATCGCTGGCGATTGGCGGCGACGAGGTGAAGGCGCGCAAGGTCGAATCGCGATTGAGCGTCGAGGTGACGATCAACGGCCGCGGTCCCTATCGCTTCATCGTCGACAGCGGCGCCGACACCTCGGCGGTTGGCCTCAACATCGCCAAAACGCTCGAGTTGCCGCTCGGCACGCCGGTCGTCCTCAACGGCATGACCGCGCGCAACATCGTCGACCGGGTCAGGGTCGCGGACCTGACGCTCGGGCCGACCACCATCCGCGATGTCCAGCTGCCGGCGCTGCGCGAAGTCGACATGGGCGGCGACGGGATGATCGGCATCGACGCCCTCGTCGAGCAGCGCTTGATGATGGATTTCGACAAGCATCTCATCAAGGTCGAAGACGCCCGGATTCGGGCCAAGCCGATGCCCGGCGAAATCGTCATCACGGCCCGTCGTCAGCGCGGCCAGCTGATCCTTGCCGAAGTGCGGGCGTCGGACCAGACGCTCGACGCGATCATCGATACCGGGACCGAAATCACCGTCGGCAACATCGCGCTTCGGAACAAGTTGCTGCGCAACAGCCGGGCGCAGGTCCGGACTCTCGACATGATCGGCGTGACTGGGGAGACGATCAAGGTCCAGCTGGCGATCATCGACGAGCTCCAGCTCGGCCCGATCCTGATGCACGATGTGCCGATCGCCTTCGCCGATCTGCCGCCGTTCAAGCTGTTCGGTCTCGCCGACCAGCCCGCGCTGCTGCTTGGGACCGACATATTGGAAAATTTTCGACGCGTGTCGCTCGATTTCCGCGCGCGCAAGGTTCGCTTTCAACTGCGCCGCTGTACCACCGAGGGCGTGATCTTGAGCACCGATCCGGACAATTTCTCGCGATTGTCGGCCACCAAGGGCAGCGACGCCTGCTCGAAATAGCATCGTCCATGTCGACTCAGCGTCTTTTAGATGCCCCCCTCGACCGGTTCGAAATCCTGTCCGCGAAGCCGTTCCTTGAGCACGTCGGCGCATTGCCGCGCCAAGGCTTCATCCTCCGAGCGGATGACGAAGTTCGAGCCATAGCCGCCATCCTTGAAAAAGGGGTAGCTGCCGATGGCGCAGCCGGGGTGGTCGGCCTCGGTCTGGCGCAGCAGATCGGCGACGTCGCTTTCGGGCGCCCGGGCGCCGATGGTTAGCGAGCGCATCGGCCGCCCGCCCTCGAGCGTTCCGCTCAACGCTTCGAGCATCGCCGCGGCGATATGCGGCACGCCGGCGAGGATCAGGACATTGCCGATCCTGATGCCCGGCGCGCGCGAGGCGGCATTGGCGATCAGTTCGGCCCCCTCCGGGGTGCGCGCCATGCGCATCCTGGCGTCGGTCAGCCCGCCCGGCCGGCCGCGGTAATAGTCTTCGAGGATCGAGCGGGCGGTGGGATGGACCACGACCGGAACGCCAAAGGCCTTGGCCACGGCATCGACGGTGATGTCGTCATGGGTCGGGCCGATACCGCCGGTGGTGAAACAATAATCCCAAGCGGCGCGGAGCGCGTTGAGGCCCTCGACAATGCGGTCCTCGACATCGGGCACGACCCGCACTTCGGCGAGGCGGATGCCCTGGTCGTTGAGCCAGGTCGCGACCTGGGCGATATTCCTGTCCTGGGTCCGGCCCGACAGGATTTCATCGCCGATGACGAGCAAGGCGGCGGTCCAGGTTTTCGTTTGCGTCATTCCCGCCTATATCGGGCCAATGAACAATTATGTCACCGTCACCGCCGACGACCGGCTCGAATCGCGCGACGGCGCGATCAAGCTCCACGGTCCCGATGGGTTCGCCGGGATGCGCAGGGCCGGCCGCCTTGCCGCTGAAATCCTCGATGCGCTGACCGCCCAGGTCGTCCCCGGGATCACCACCCGGGAAATCGACGATATCGTCCACCGCATGACGATTGCCGGCGGCGGGGTCCCCGCGACCCTCGGCTATCGCGGCTATACCAGGAGCTGCTGCACCTCGATCAACCATGTCGTCTGCCACGGCATTCCCGGCGACAAGGCCTTGAAGGACGGCGACATCGTCAACGTCGACGTCACCCCGATCGTCGATGGCTGGCACGGCGACACCAGCCGCATGTTCCTGGTCGGCGAGGTCCCGATCAAGGCGCGCAAGCTGGTCGATGTGACCTACGAATGCCTGATGCTCGGACTGGCCCAGGCGCGGCCCGGCAACCGCATCGGCGATATTGCCAACGCCATCCAGACTCATGCCGAAAAGCACCGTTACTCGGTCGTCCGCGACTTTTGCGGTCACGGCGTCGGGCGGCTGTTCCACGACGCCCCGGAAATCGTCCACGCCGGCCGTCCCGGCACCGGGCCCGAGCTGAGGCCGGGCATGATCTTCACCGTCGAGCCGATGATCAACATCGGCAAGGCCGACTGCAAATTGCTCGACGACGGCTGGACCGCGGTCACCCGCGACCGCTCGCTCTCCGCCCAGTTCGAACATTCGATCGGGATCACCGACGACGGCCACGAAGTATTCACGCAAAGCCCGACCGGACGCGACCAGCCGCCTTACGCCTGACTTTTGCGATGCCGCTTTCGACCCGAAGCAGACGTTAAGCGTCGGCCGCGCC
Organism: Pseudomonadota bacterium; assembly: GCA_030271595.1. GTDB lineage: Bacteria > Pseudomonadota > Alphaproteobacteria > Sphingomonadales > Sphingomonadaceae > Sphingomicrobium. Next base: position 5,828 of record JARXKO010000077.1, read on the forward strand.
CATAGCCTCTCCCGAACGCGCGCGGCGGGATGGGATCGAATTCCAGCCGTGCCACGAGACAAGGGCTCCGCCCACCAGACCCGCGCCGAACACGAGCGCGGCGGGAATGGCGGCAAAGGATCGCACCAGAGCGTCCCACGGTCCAAACGCGCGCAGAGTCGGGAACAACACCATCTGCACTCCCAGTAGCGCGGCTGTGATCAGCCACGGCCGAGCGTGCTTTGGATGCCGCCACGCAAGTCCGAGGGCGAGGAACAACGCGCAGAGGCTTGCAAGCTCGACGTTGAGCGGAACTCGGCTAAGGTCCGGAGGCGCGAGCTGCAGCCCCGGAACGTATCGCATAAAGAGGCGAGAAAATATGGGAGCGAACAAGAAGAACACTGTAGCGAGCATATAACGGGCGTGCAGATGCACCTTGCGCCGCCAACGCAGGCCTGACCAGAACATAACCGCAATTCCCGGTATCGCAACCGCGTCGATTGCCGCAAAACGCGATCCGAACCGGCTGTCGAAGAAATCGCCAGTAGCAAAATTCAACGACATCGTGTGGACGATCAACACACTGCCCGCGAAGAACAACGGGAACACGGCGAGACTCGCCATGCCGACAGCTCGGTGCCAGTCCGTTCGCTGACGGTGGATCGTCCAACTTTGGAAGGCAAGCAATGTGATCCAGAGCGTCGCAGTGAAGCTGTGAATGTGGACGGCGATCGACGCCTTTGGGAGCACCGCGAAATAGATCGGCCAAAAGGCGAGGCCCGTCAGCGCAATCAGGAGCAGCAGGTAGAAGTGTGCTTGGCGATAAGGCATGCCTGCTCCCCCCTTACTCCAAGCAAGGAGCACGCGACGGGAGGCAGCGCAAGCCGAATCCTCGTGTCCGCTTTCCACCCATTGCAGACATTAGCGTGATCCCGTTGGGCGTCCGTTGGGCGGGTTCGATTAGGTTCATCGGCTCGCCGCGAGCACCGGGTATGGCGGGCTCACAACGTCATCGCCTTACCAGATCCGATGTTCCGCAATCCACGCCCGATCGTCAGCACTGCGGCAGCGAACAGCGTAAGCCGTAGCCAATTCCACGTGTGCGAGCGTGGCAGCGAGCGAGTGGGCACTGGCTGCTGCGTCCGCCTCATCGCGCACCCTGCGCCTCAGATAAACTGTCTCGCGCTGCG
>JARXKO010000078.1 GCA_030271595.1 Pseudomonadota bacterium
ATCCTCGCGGGGCATCCACCGCCGCCAATTTTCCCTTGCCCGCCACGCCGGCCCGGAGCGCGCACTGCCGAGGGGCAACGCACCCCCGCCGCGACCGCCGCTTATTGCTGGGTTGGGTGGTGGTGACCCGAAATCCAGTGCTCGAGCCGGGTGAACAGCGACGGCCGGGACGGGATGAAGCCCTGTTCGATCGCCGGCGGGAAATGATCGGCGGTGACGCTGCCGGCTTCGTACAGCGTCAAATTGTCGGGCACCTTGGGTCGCAAGGTCTCGCGGCCGCGAAGCAAATCCTCGGCCATCGCCAGCGAGCGGTGAAGCTCCTCGGCGGTGAAGGGTTTCATCAGGCACCCGAGCGCGAGGTCGGGCATCGGAAACGCTGGCGCCTTGCCGCTTACGAACAGCGCCGGCACGCCAAGCTCGTTGAGCCTTACGGCGACCGAAAAGCCGGTGCTTGCATTGGCGAGGTGGAGGTCGAGCAGGACGAGGTCGGGATCTTCGGTCTCGGCCGCGGCGATGGCCTGCTCGGCATCCTCGGCGATACCCACGACGCGGTAGCGCGGATTATCCTCGACGAGGTATTTCAGCGTCTGTGCAAGTTGCGAATCGTCTTCGACGATCAAGATCCTGAGCACCCGCGAGCCTCCCGATAACTCACGGAAATTCCAAGTGGAACATCCACCCACCTGTGTTGCGCGGATCGCCGTCCGTGCGAATCCCTGATGAATGATGTTAACGCCGAAGCGAGTCAGGTCCGCGCCGAAGCGAAGGAATCAGGCGCGATAAAAGATATGCGCGCCGATTTTCGATACCCGGACCAGCCGCGGGCCCCAGGCGGGGGCCACATAATCGGCATGATACCACAGAACATCATTCGACAGGCTTGGGACGATATTGTTGGCGGCAAGCTTGGCCACCGCTTCGGCCCGCGCCCAGGCGGCGGTCTGGGTGTCAATGTGCGGAAACTGGCCGTTGCGGACGAAGCTGAACTGCCACGGCTGCTTGACCGTCGCGCACCAGCTCGGCGGATATTTGCCGGAAGATGCGCGGTTCATGACCACTCGGGCGACCGCCAGCTGGCCATCGACACTCTCTCCGCGAGCTTCGAAATAGACCGCCGTCGCAAGGCAGCTCATTTGCTCGTCGAGCTGTTCGGTGGTCGCGAACTTGTCGACCAGCGCCTGGAGCGGCCAGCCGCCGCGGTACAGCCACGCGGCTTCGGTGGCGAAGCTCTTCTGGCCAAAGGTGCTGGCAACGGTACGAACAGCGGTCGCCACCGCCGTCTGCGCGGTCTCAGCGGTCGCGGCCGCCGACGCGGTGCCGAGCGGCTGCGCACTGGCGTCGACGTCGATTGAGCGAACAACCGAATCGACCTTTAGCGCCGCCGCGCTTTGCGCATTGGCGGGGGCCGACCCCATCGCCACCAGTAATATACCCATCACCGCGGCAATGCCGCGGCGTCCCATGCGCTTGATCAAAATCTTTGCCCTAATGGCGGACAAGATGTGGCCGACGCGCCCTCAGGCATGCGTTCGGTCGTGTTCTTGTCCGTCTAGCCCCGAAGCCCCGCGTCGAATACGCGTCTGGGCTCACTCGCTCTCGTTTCGTTGATCCTCAGGTAGGGCAGGTTTTCCAATGTTTAAACCGATCTTCGGTGAACCGTTATAACCGCGGGTTAAACGGGGGAAACATTTGAATTCATTGAATTTTCTCTCAGGATTGAACGCAATTGGGATCGCTTCGACCCCGGAATCGCTTCCACTCGCCGCGCGGCGCCGATAAGTCGTCATGCAATGGCATATTGGCTGATGAAATCCGAACCATCGAGTTACAGCTGGGACGACCTTGTCGAAGACGGCAAGACCGAGTGGGACGGGGTGCGCAACAATGCCGCGCGGCTGCATTTGCGGGCGATGGCGGTCGGCGATCAGGCCTTTTTCTACCGCTCGCTGACCGAGCCCGCGGTCGTCGGCATCATGCGCGTGTCACGCGGCCCGGCCGCCGATCCCAAGGACAAGGCCTGGGTATCAGTCGAAGTCACGCCGCTGGGCGCCATTGGCCCGGTTACTCTCAAACGGATCAAGGGCAATCCCAGGCTCGCGGCGATGGAACTGGTCCGTCAGTCGCGGCTCTCGGTGGCGCCGGTGCGCGAAGAGGAATGGGCCGAGGTGCTGCGCATGGCCGCCGCGGCGGCCTAAGGCAGGTCGATCCCGCCGCCCGGCGGCGCAATGCGCAGTTCGCCCTCCGTCGGCACCAGCACCGGCTTCAGTCCCGCAGCGATCAATTTGCGATTGAGCGCCTCGAGATCGGCCGAGCGGAGCGATTGCCATTGAGCCCAGGCCGAGTCGATCGCGGCGCTTGTTGCCGCCGCGGTCGCGCGCAGGGCCGGGCTTGGCGCATTGTCGCTCGCTTCGACCGATGTTTCGATGGCGGCGAGGATTCCGCTTGCTCCCTTGAATCCGCTGTTGGCGGCCTCGGGCGGTTCGAGCCGGGCCGCAAGCGCCCGCGCCTCGTCGGCCAGCGGCCCAGCGCCGATCGCTTGCACCCTCTTGTCGAGCGCGGCGCGAACGGCTTCGGTCTCGGCATAGCCGCGCCACGCCTTGGCCAGCGGCGCATAGAGCGAATTGGAAAAGGCCAGCGAAGCGGCGTAATCGGCCCCGCTTACCCTGGGGTCGGCGGTGACATCGACCGGAACGCTTTGCGCGCGGCCGTCGACCGTCAGCGTGGCGGTATAGCGGCCGGGCGCGACCATCGGGCCCTGCGGTAATATCGGGGTCGCGACCCCCCAGATCGCGGCGATGGTGTAATTATATTCGACCGCTTTGGGCCGCTCGACGTTGAGGTCCCAGATCCAGCGGTTCAGACCGGGCTTGGCCGACAGCACCGGCTCCGACCGGGTCCAGCCGTCGGCGAAATAGCGTTCGCTTTCGAGATCCTGGGGCCGATCCGCGCTCGAGAAACGGCGGACGACATTGCCGCCCGAATCCCTGATTTCGAGCGTCACCGGCCCCGCCGGCACGGCGCCGAGCCAGTAATCGATCACCGCGCCCTGGGGCGGGTTCTGGCCGATCGCCGTTTCGGGCGGAAGCGGCGTGTCGTGGTTGTTGTCGAAACGGACATGCGCCGCCGCAGCGGGCGTGAACAGATGCGCCGCCTGAGCAGTCAATCCGGGCTCAAGCTGGCGCAGCAAGGCGAGGTCGCCGAGAATCCAGATCGCTCGTCCCTGGGTCGCGGTGACGAGCTCGTCATCCTTGATCAGCAGGTCGCGCGCCCAGGCGGTCGGCAAATTCTGCTGCAGCGGCTGCCACTGGTCGCCGTCGTCGAAGCTGACAAAGACTCCGGTTTCCGTGCCAGCATAGAGCAGGCCCGGGCGCACCGGGTCGGCGCGGACGACGCTGACCGCTTGGCCCGCGGGAAGGCCCGCAGTGACTTCCTGCCACGTCGCGCCGCCGTCGTGAGTGCGCAGGACATGGGGCTCGAAATCGTCGATGCGCTGGCCGTCGACGGCGACATAAGCGGCGGCTTGGTCGCGCGACGATTGATCGATGCTCGAAATCTTGCTCCACGGCTTGATTCCGGCAAGCAAGGCGGAGTTCCAGCTGCGGCCGCCGTCACGGGTGATGCTGAGGTAGCCGCTGTCGCTTCCGGCCCAGATTTCGTCGGCCGAGAACGGCGACGGCTGGATCGCGGTGATCGTGCCATAGCCGCAGGCGGCGGCATCGGGGATCGCGATCGCATCGACACAGCGCGGCGCATTGGCCTGCTTGCCGGTGAGGTCGGGGCTGATCACTGCCCAGGTGGTGCCGCGATCGAGCGAGCGGAAGATGACGTCGCCGCCCAGATACAGCGCGCTTGCGCCGGCCCGCGCCGCGACCAGCGGATTGACCCAGTTGAAATGATGCTCGACCGTGGTCGGACGAAGGCCGTAATTGGGCACCGGGAAGGGCGAGATGTCGGTGACGATCCCGGTGCTTGCCTCCCACCGGCTGACGTGCCCGCCAAGCCCCGAGCCATAGACGATGCCGGGGTCTTGCGGATCGGGGATGTCGTAATCGCGCTCGTCACCGCCGACCGGGTGCCAGTCCCGAAAATTGGGTGCGCCGTAATCGCTTCGGCTGGCGATTGCGACGGTGCCGCTGTCCTGCTGGCCGGAATAAATCCAGTAGGGAAAGCGATTGTCGACGGCGAGATGATAGAGCTGGCCGGTCGGCTGATTATACCAGTCGCTCCATGTCTTCGACCCGTTGACGCTGATCGCGGCGCCCTGATCCGATGCCGCCGCCATCCGTTCGGGGTGGAGTGGGTTGATCCACACGTCGTGATAATCATCGCCGCCGGGGCTGCCGCGGGTGATCACGCAATGCGCGCCGCCCTGATCGCAGCGGCGGATCGACTGGCCGACGGTATAGACGACATCGGGGTCGCGCGGATCGACCGTGATGCGACTTGCGTAATAAGAGGAGAAGGCCTTTTCGCCGTTGACCTTGTGCCAATGCGCGCCGCCGTCGTCGCTGCGCCACATCCCGCCATTCTTTTTCGAATCCATCACCGCATAGACCCTGAGCGCGCCGTTCTTGCGGGTCGCTGCAAGGCTGATCCGGCCGATCGGGCCGTCGGGCCAGCCGCCGCCGCTGAGGCGCTTCCAGTGGGCGCCGCCATCATCGCTGCGCCACACGCCGCTACCCGGGCCCGAGGCTTCGGTGAAATAGCTTTGCCACGGCCATTGCCGCCCTTCCCAGGTCGCGGCGAACAGCGTCTTTGAATCGCCGCGATCGCTGGTGATATCGACCGCGCCGGTGAAGCCACCAGGCGCGAGGACGTGCGACCAGTTCTTGCCCCCGTCGGTCGAACGGTACAATCCTCGGCTATCGCTGGGGCCGAAGAAATGGCCGACCGCCGCGACGAGCACGTGATCGGGGTTTTTGGGGTCGATCCAGATTTCACCGATATATTTGGTGTCGTGGAGGCCAAGGTCGGTCCAGCTCTTGCCGCCATCGCTGCTGCGATAGACTCCGCGCCCGGACTGGACGTCGTAGCGCGGCTCGGGCTGGCCGGCGCCGGCGTAGATCACGTCGGGGTTTGACGGCGCCACCGCGATCGCGCCGATCGCCGAGCTTGGGCCGTGATCGAACACGCTGTTCCAGGTCCGGCCGCTGTCGTCGGTCTTCCAGATGCCGCCGCCCGAGGCGCCGAAATAATAAGTGTCGAGGCGGGTCGGCGCGCCGGCGATGACCGAGGCCCAGCCAGCGCGGAACGGCCCCAGCTCGCGCCATTGCAGGACCTGGGTCAGGCGCGGGTCAATCGGTGCCGCAGCGACTGGTGCCGCGATCCCCGTGGCGAGAAGAAGCCCAAAGAATGAAATCCGCGCGCGCCGCATATTTGGCCCCTTTTCCGTCCCGACTAGGACGAAGAGGCTAGACTGGGCAACCAGCGATGGCGAGTGGGGAATTCGCTCGGCCGCGGCGAGTGGTTCAGGCGGCTTCCATCCGGCGCGATTCGCGCTTGCGCACATGCGGGTCGAGGTGGCGCTTGCGGATTCGGATCGCCTTGGGCGTGACCTCGACCAGCTCGTCGTCCTGAATATACGCGATCGCCTGCTCCAGGCTCATGCGCCGCGGCGGGGTCAGGCGGATGCTTTCGTCCTTGGGGCCCGAGGCGCGAAAATTCGTCAGCTGCTTCGATTTCAGCGGATTGACCTCGAGGTCCTGGGTCTTGGCATTTTCGCCAATCACCATGCCTTCGTAAAGGTCGTCTCCGGGCGAGATGAACAACGCGCCGCGCTCCTCGATCATATTGAGCGCATAGGCGACCGCCTTGCCCGTCTCCATCGAGATCAGGACTCCGTTCTGGCGGCCCTCGATGCGGCCTTTGTAGGGTCCATATTTCTCGAACAGGCGGTTCATGATCCCGGTGCCGCGGGTGTCGCTGAGGAATTCGCCGTGATAGCCGAGGAGACCGCGCGACGGGGCCGAAAAGGTCAGCCGGGTCTTGCCCCCGCCCGACGGCCGCATGTCGGTCATTTCCCCCTTGCGCATCGCCATCTGGTCGATGACCGTGCCCGAAAATTCGTCGTCGACGTCGACCACCACGGTTTCATAGGGCTCTTCGCGGCCATCGGGGCCATCGCGGTACAGCACGCGCGGGCGCGAAATGCCGAGCTCGAAGCCTTCGCGGCGCAAGGTCTCGATGACCACGCCAAGCTGGAGTTCGCCGCGGCCGGCGACTTCGAACGCCTCGCCGCCCGGGGTCTCGCTGACCCGGATCGCGACATTGCCCTCGGCTTCGCGGGCCAGGCGTTCGCGGATCACCCGGCTCTGGACCTTGTCGCCGTCCCGCCCCGCGAACGGGCTGTCGTTGACGGAAAACGTCATGCTCAAGGTCGGCGGATCGATTTCGCGCGCGTGGAGCGGTTCGGTGATCAGCGGCGTCCCGATGGTGTTGGATACGGTCGCTTTGACCAGCCCGGCGATGGCGACGATGTCGCCCGCCTGGGCGGTTTCGACCGACACGCGCTCGAGGCCCTGAAAGGCGAACAGCTTGGTCACCCGGCCGTCCTCGACGACCTTGCCGTTGACGTCCATCGCGCGAATGGGATCGTTGATGTTGAGGGTCCCGCTCTCGATCCGCCCGGTGAGGATACGACCGAGGAAATTGTCGCGGTCGAGCAGGGTGGCGAGCATCTTGAACTCACCCTTGGGATCGAGCGCCGGCGCCGGGACATGGTTGACGATGGTCTGGAACAAGGGGTTGAGATCGCCGTCGCGGATGTCGTCGGTGAGGCCGGCATAGCCCGCCCGGCCCGAGGCGTAGAGCGTCGGGAAATCGAGCTGTTCGTCATTGGCCTCGAGATTGAGGAATAGTTCGAAGACTTCGTCGAGGACTTCGGCCGGGCGAGCGTCGGGGCGGTCGATCTTGTTGACGACGACGATCGGCTTCAAACCCAGCGCGAGCGCCTTGCCGGTGACGAACTTGGTCTGCGGCATCGGCCCTTCGGCGG
>JARXKO010000079.1:0-1082 GCA_030271595.1 Pseudomonadota bacterium
CGAATTTCGCGACCATCGGCACCTATTACGACACCGAGCGCCGCTACGCCGAAGCGGCGCTTGCCGGCTGGCGCGGCGATCCCCAGGTCAGCGACCGCGACTTCGTCGTCGGCGCCTATCAGGCGAGCCAGATTTACGTGACCGGGGTCAATAGCGACACCTGGTCGCAAATCTACGGCAGCGACCGGCTGCGCACGATCGACGACCGGTCGATCCGCAAGGACCTGTCGGTGATGATGACCACTGACTATGCCTCGATGGAACGTGACGTCTTCAGCGAATATCGCCGTCACTCACGCGAGATCATTCCCGACGACGTCCAGCAGGCGATCCGGGCCCAGTGCGGCGACCGCTCGATCGACGGGGGCTATGGCTCGCTGATGTTGCCGGCGAGTTGCGACCTCAACTATCCCGCGGCGCGGATCGCCGAGGCGGCAAAGGCGCTCCGCGCGCACCCCGAACTGGTCAGCCAGCTGAACTTCCACCTCGCCGCGATCGCCAGCTACCGCTTGAACATCGCCACGGTCGATACAGTCGCCCGCGACCTCGTCCGCCGCCTTGGCCGGAATTAAAGCGGCCCAGCTGCGAGTGGCATGCGGCTGCGGGTTGCGCTAGCACCCAGGCCGTGACCGATGACCGTTTCTACCGCCGCGGGGTCGGCGTCATGCTGCTCAATGGCGCGAAGCAAGTTTGGGTCGGGCGGCGCATCGATAATACGGACGAAGCATGGCAGATGCCGCAGGGCGGGATCGACAAGGGCGAGTCGCCGTGGGCGACGGCGCTGCGCGAGCTTGAGGAGGAAACCGGGATCGCGCCGCATCTGGTCGAGCGCATCGCCGATTGTCCCGAGCGGTTGCGCTACGAACTGCCCAAGCCGCTGCGCAAATCCCTGTGGGGCGGCAAGTGGATCGGCCAGGACCAGGACTGGTATCTGTGCCGCTTCCTTGGCCGCGACAGCGATGTCGTCATCGCCACCAGGCACCCCGAGTTCAGCGACTGGAAGTGGGTCGAGCCGGCCGCGCTGCCCGACCTCATCGTGCCGTTCAAGCGCGGCCTGTACCGTCAGCTATTGAGCCACTTCG
>JARXKO010000079.1:1182-6962 GCA_030271595.1 Pseudomonadota bacterium
GGGCCGTTGCCGTCGGTCAGATTGTCGAGGCTCCGGCGGCCGACCTGGAGCGCCATTTCCCACAGTTCGTGACCCCGCTCGGCGCCTTCCTTGACGAGATCGCTGAGTTCGCCGCCAGCTTCCGACGCGACCCGCCGGACCCTGCTTGCATCCTTGAGCGCGGCCGCGGTGGCGAGCAGCGCCGACGACACGAATTCGGCCACGGCCGGATTTTCGGAAATGGCCTTGAAGCGTTCGGCAACCGACGGCGATTGCGTCCTGGCCGCCTTGCCGCCCTTGGATTTCTTGCCCTTCTTTTTGTCTTTCGCCATGCGGTTCGTTCCTTTTGTCAGGCCTTCCCTTAAGACCGTTCACCGTCGACCAATACCATTTTCGTCACAGAGCTGTAACAAGGCTCTGTTTCAGATCCGCGACATGGGGTGGACCACACGGCCAAGTCTTCCAAATCGAAGCGCCGGGCGCGGATGAGCGACGCGCCGCCGCCAAGCGCTGTGTTCGCCCCCGAGCAGCGCTATTTCAACCGCGAGCTGAGCTGGCTGGCATTCAACCGGCGGGTGCTCGAGGAAGCGTGCAACGAGGCGCATCCGCTGCTCGAGCGGCTGCGTTTCCTGTCGATATCGGCGAGCAACCTCGACGAATTTTTCATGGTCCGGGTGGCGGGGTTGAAGACCCACCAGGCGCTGGGCATCGAGGAGCGCTCGGCCGATGGACTGACACCGGGCCAGCAATTGTCCGAGATCGCGATTGTCGCCGCGGCGCTGGTGGCCAGCCAATATGAGGTATGGGAGACGCTCCGCGAGGCGCTGGCCGAGGCCGGGATCGAGGTCATTGGCGAGGAGCCGCTCGACGCCGCCGCCGAAACCTGGCTCGACCGCCATTTCCGCGAGCAGATATTCCCGGTGCTGACCCCGCAGGCGATCGACCCGGCGCACCCGTTCCCGTTCATCGCCAACCTCGGCTTGACCCTGATTTTCGAGCTCAAGAAGGGCAAGGTGACGGTCAGTGAGCTGGTGCTGGCGCCGCCGACGGTGCCGCGCTTCATCCGCATCCCGGGGGAACCGGCGCGCTTCATCCCGCTCGAATCCTTGATCCGGCGCAAGACCGATTATCTGTTCCCCAAATATACCGTCGTGCGCGGCGGTGCCTTCCGCATCCTGCGCGACAGCGACATCGAGGTCGAGGAGGAAGCCGAGGATCTGGTGCGGTTCTTCCAGACCGCGATCAAGCGGCGGCGGCGCGGGCGCGTCGTCCGGCTCGAGCTCGAACCCGATTTGCCCAAAAGCCTTGACCGCGGGATCAAGGACGGGCTCCACGCCGCCCAGGCGATCATCGCCGAAGCGCCGGGACTGCTCGGGCTCGCCGATCTGTCCCTGCTGGTCGAGGAAGACCGACCCGACCTCAAATTCCCGCCGTTCGATCCGCGCTTTCCCGAGCGCATCCTCGAACATGGCGGCGACAGTTTCGCGGCCATCCGCGAAAAGGACATTCTGGCCCACCACCCGTATGAAAGTTTCGAGGCGGTGGTCGAGTTCATCAAGCAGGCCGCGGCCGACCCCGATGTGGTGGCGATCAAGCAGACGTTGTACCGGGCGGGCAAGCAGTCGGCGATCCTGCGCGCGCTGATCGACGCCGCCGAAGCGGGCAAATCGGTGACCGCGGTGGTCGAGCTCAAAGCGAGGTTCGAGGAGGAGCAGAATCTGATGTGGGCGAGCGCGCTCGAGCGCGCCGGGGTCCAGGTGGTGTATGGCTTCATCGACTGGAAAACTCACGCCAAGGTGTCGATGGTCGTGCGCCGCGAGAACAAGGGCTTCCGCACCTACTGCCATTTCGGGACCGGCAATTATCACCCGGTGACGGCGCGCATCTACACCGACCTCAGTTACTTCACCGCCGACCCGAGCATCGGCCGCGACGCCGCCAAATTGTTCAATTACATCACCGGCTACCTCGAGCCGACAAGCCTCAAGCAACTGGTCATTTCGCCGCAGAAAATGCGCGATGAATTGCTGCGCCTGATCGATTCCGAAATCGCCGCCGCCAAGGACGGGCGGCCGGCCGCTGTGTGGGCCAAGATGAATTCGCTGGTCGACCCGCAAATCATCGACAAGATGTATGAAGCGAGCAACGCCGGGGTGCCGATCGACCTCGTCGTGCGCGGCATTTGCTGCCTTCGCCCGGGCGTCCCGGAAATGTCCCGGAACATCTCCGTCAAGTCGATCGTCGGGCGCTTCCTCGAACATTCGCGAATGTGGTGTTTCGCCAACGGCCACGAGCTGCCGCACCCCGACGCCAAAGTCTATATCAGCTCGGCCGACTGGATGCCGCGCAACTTCGACCGGCGGATCGAATATATGCTGCCGATCACCAACAAGACGGTTCATGCGCAGTTGCTCGACCAGGTGATGGTCGCCAATCTGATCGACAATCAGCAAAGCTGGCGGTTGAACCCCGACGGCAGTTACCAGCGGCTCCAGCCCAAGCCCGACCAGATCTTCAACCTCCATGATTATTTTATGTCCAACCCGTCATTGTCGGGGCGCGGCCAGGCGCTAAAGAAGGGACGCAGAGTTCCCAAGCTGCGCTTTCAACGGGGACGGTAAAGTGGACGAGTGGCAAGCCCCGACCCAGTAGCAATCATCGACATCGGGTCGAACTCGGTGCGGCTGGTGGTCTATGGCGGTCCGGCGCGGGTGCCGGCGCCGATCTTCAACGAAAAAGTGCTCGCCGGCCTCGGCTCGGGGCTCGACAAGACCGGCAGCCTCAAGCCTTCGGCCCGAGCCAAGGCGCTGGCCGCGCTCGAGCGGTTCAAGATCCTGCTCGGACATATGCGGGTGACCAAGGTGCGGGTGCTCGCCACCGCCGCCATCCGCGACGCCGACGACGGGCCCGACTTCGTCCGCGACGCAAGGCGCATCGGCTTTCATTGCGAAGTGATTCCGGCCGAGGAGGAAGCGCGGCTGGCCGGCGAAGGCGTGATTTCGGGAATCCCCGAGGCCGACGGGATTGTCGGCGACCTTGGCGGCGGCAGTCTGGAACTGGTCGATGTCGCCGGCGGCAAGGCCAGGCCGGGGATTTCGCTGCCCCTCGGCGTGCTTCGGATCGGCGTTTCGGCGGAGGATGAAAAAGCCGCGCGCAAGACCATTCGCTCAGCGCTCAAGGATGCCGGCATGATCGACCGCGGGCGCGGCCGGGCGCTGTATCTGGTCGGCGGATCATGGCGCGCGCTGGCGCGGATCGACATGCTCGCAAGCGACTATCCGCTGCCGATCACCCATCAATATACAATGGCGCCCGAGCGCCCCGTGGCCTTGCGCAAAATCCTCGCCTCGATCGATCCCAAATGGGCCAAGGCCGCGGCCCCGGCGCGCCACGCCACCGCGCCAGCGGCGGCAATGTTGCTGTCGGTGCTGGTCGAGGCGATCGAGCCGTCGGCGCTGGTGGTGTCGACCTTCGGCATTCGCGAAGGGCTGTTGTTTTCGCAGCTCCGTGCGGCGCAGCGGCGGGCCGACCCGTTGATCGCCGCGACCCGCGATGCCTCCAGTCACGACCAGTTGTTCGGGCGCCACGGCGATCTGCTCGACCACTGGATCGGGACGATCTTCGACGACCCGCCGGCGATGCATCGCCTGCGCCTCGCCGCCTGCCTGCTGGCCGATGTCGCGTGGCAGGCCAACCCCGCCTTCCGCGCCGGCCGCGGCGTCGAAATGGCGCTGCACGGCAATTGGGTCGGGGTCGATGCGCCCGGCCGGGTAATCATGGCGCAGGCACTGGCGAGCAATTTCGGGCGCGATAAATTGATCGATGCGCGGCTCGCGGAATTGTGCGGCGCGGGCCCGTTGCGCCGCGCCCGCGCCTGGGGCAGCGCGATGCGCCTCGCCCAGCGGGTGTCGGGCGGTGTGCCCTCGGTGCTCGAAGCGACGCGGCTCAGGATCGACGGCACGGGCTTGCTGCTGCTCGATGTCGCGCCCGGCGAGGAAGCGTTGCTCGGCGATCCGGTCAAGCGGCGGCTGGCGCGGCTGGCGGAGGCGATCGGGCTGCGCGCCGATGCCGCCGGCGCGGCGGGCTAAGCGGCGCGCCACTGACGGGATCAAGCCCCGGCGCTGTGGCGTTCGCCCGCGACCCTCGCTAGGAGGCGCGCGATGCCATTGCTTTCGACCATCGAGCAGGACGCGATCGAGCGCGCGGGGGGCGAGCCGATGCTCGACCAGGTGCTGAGCTGGTCGGCGATCAACAGCGGGTCGCGCAACCTCGCCGGGCTTGGCGACATTGCCAATGTGCTGGCCAATGCCTTCGCCGCGCTGCCGGGAACGATCGAGCTGATCGAGGCGGCGCCGGTCGAGGCGGTCGATGGCGCGGGCACCGTGCAAGCGATCGAGCATGGCCGGCATTTGTGCGTCTCTGTGCGGCCCGAGGCGCCGCTGCAGATGCTGTTCACCGGCCATATGGACACGGTCTATCCGGCCGATCATAGTTTCCAGCAGACCCACTGGATCGACGAAGCCACGCTCGGTGGCCCCGGAGTTGCCGACATGAAAGGCGGGATCGCGGTCATGCTGGCGGCCTTGAAGGCGGTCGAGGCGGGCCCCGGGGCCGAGCGCTTCGGCTATGACGTGATCATCAACAGCGACGAGGAAGTCGGCTCGCTGAGCTCGGCGGCGCTGCTCGCCAGGTCCGCGCGCGGCAAGCGCGCCGCATTGACCTATGAGCCCGCTGCATTGCCCGACGGAACGCTGGCCGGGGCGCGGCCTGGAAGCGGCAATTTCGCGATCACCATCCATGGCCGGCCGGCCCATGCCGGGCGCAACCCCGAGGACGGGCGCAACGCCATTCTCGCCGCCGCCGATTTGGCGCTTCGCCTGGCCAAGGCCAAGGGTCCGCGGCTTGCGGTGAACCCGTCGCGGATCGACGGCGGCGGGCCCGGCAATGTCGTCCCCGACCTCGCCATATTGAGGGTCAATCTGCGCCCCGCCACGCCCGCGGACCAGGAACGCGCGCAGGCGATGATCGACTCGGCGATCGCCATGGTCGCGGCCGAGCACGACGTTACCATCCACCTCCACGGCGGCTTTTCGCGCCCGCCCAAGGTGCTCAGCGCCGAGGCCGAAGCCTTGTTCGCGCTGGTCCGCGCGGCCGGCGCCGACCTTGGCCAGACGATCGGCTGGCAGCCGTCGGGCGGGGTGTGCGACGGCAATAATATCGCCGCCTGCGGGGTCCCGGTGGTCGACACCATGGGCGTGCGCGGGGGCAAGATTCACAGCCCCGAGGAATATCTGCTGGTCGACAGCCTCAAGGAACGCGCCGCGCTGTCGGCGCTGACCATCCTGCGCCTGATCGCGGAGCCCGGCGCATGAGCTTTCGAATCCGAGCGGCGCGCGTCGATGATCTGCGCGCACTGTACAATCTGGCCAAACTGACCGGCGGCGGATTCACCAATCTGCCGCCCGAAAAAGCGACTCTCAAGGCCAAGCTCGAGCGTTCCGAAGCCGGTTTTTCCAAGACCGAAGACAGCGTCGGCAACGACCTCTATGTGTTCATGCTCGAGAATGTCGACACCAAACAGCTGCGCGGCACGTGCCAGATATTCGGATCGGTCGGGACCGAGCAGCCGTTTTATTCCTATTTGATCTCGACCCTGACGCAGAAGAGCGACGAGCTCGGGCGGATCTTCCGCAACCAGACGCTCAACCTGACCACCGACCTTGAAGGATCGAGCGAGGTCGGCGGACTGTTCCTCCACCCGCACGAGCGCGCCGGGGGGCTTGGCATGCTGCTGGCGCGGT
>JARXKO010000080.1 GCA_030271595.1 Pseudomonadota bacterium
CCTCCGAAGGCAGAGGCCACAGGTTCGAATCCTGTCGGGTGCGCCAGTGGTGAGCACTGACGGACCTCAGGCCGCGGGCCAGGTCTCCAGGATTTCGACGAAGCGGGTCAGCCAGGCATTGGTCTGGTGGCCATCGACGACCCGGTGATCGATGGTCAAGGTGACATAGGCCATCGGCCGAATCACCATCGCATCCTGGCCATCGACCTCCCGCACCACCGCGCGTTTCTGGAGCTTGCCGATGCCGAGGATCGCGGCCTGGCCCTGATGGATGATGATCGGCGCCGCGAGCAGGCTGCCCGACACCCCGTGGTTGGAGATGGTGAAGCTTCCGCCCGAGACGTCGGCGCCGGTCAGTTGGCCCGCGCGGGCGCGCGCAGTGAGGTCATCGAGCCGGGCGCCGATCTGCTCCAGGCTTAGCGCGCCGGAATCCTTGACCACGGGCACGACCAGTCCCTTGTCGCCAAGCGCGGTGCCGACGCCGATGTCGATGGTCGGCGAGACCCCGATCCGGTCTTCCTCCCACCGTCCATTGATCGCCGGAGCGGCGGCCATCGCCTCGGCAGCGGCTTTGACGAAGTAAGCGGTGTAGCTGAGCTTGGTGCCCGAGGCCGCGAGCGCCGCCTTATGCGCGGCGATGGCCGAGAAATCGGCTTCGAACAGCGCCGTGACATGCGGCGCGTCGGTCACTGCGCGGACCATATTCTCGGCAATTTTCACGCGCATCCGGTCGTGCGCGATATCGCCGGGCGCCGAAGTTGCCGGCATATCTCCGCCGGCCAGCGCGCGGTCGACATCGTCCCGGGTAATCCGCCCGCCCCGCCCGGTTCCTGTCAGCCGCGCTGGGTCGATGCCGTGCTGCTGACACGCGCGACGCACCGAGGGTGAGAGACGGCTCTCGTGCCCCTGCGAAGGCAGGGGTCCAGTCGCGCGAAGCGCTTGAGGCGCGGCGTCCGGAACTCGCGCTTCGCGCTCGGTCTGGGCTCCTGCCTTCGCAGGAGAACCGCCGCTATCGATCCGCCCGAGCAGCGCCCCCGGCACCGCCTCGGCATCCGTATCGAGCACAATCTCGCTCAGCACCCCCGCTCCCGGCGCGGGCACTTCCTGAGTGACCTTGTCGGTTTCAAGCTCGACCAAGGGATCGTTGAGCGCGACCGTGTCGCCGATCCGCTTGAGCCAGGCGCGGACGACCGCCTTGGTGCCTTCCTGCTCGTCGGGGACGCGGACGTCGATCATAAAGTCAAAACCCCACCAGCCGGTCGATTTCGGCGCGGATGCGGGCGACCGATGGCACGACATGGTCGAGCAATATGGGATGATGCGGGCTGGGGATGTCGGGCATGGTCACCCGGGCGACCGGCGCGTCGAGATCGAGAAAGGCCTCGTCGGCGACGACCGCGGCGATCTCCGCGCCGAAGCCGCCGGTACGCAAATCCTCATGCACGATCAGGCACCGCCGGGTGCGGCGGACGCTGTCGAGCACCATGTCCCGGTCCCACGGATTGAGGCTGCGCAGATCGATGACGTCGGCGCTGATCCCGTCCGCCGCCGCCTCGCAGCGCGGGACCATCGCGCCCCAGGTGACGATGGTGATCGCATCGCCCTCGCGCACCTTCTTCGCTTTGCCGAAATCGAGCACGTACTCGTCGCCCGGCCACGGCCGCCGCGCCCAGGCATCGTCGAGCATGGCGCGATGTTCGAAAAAGATCACCGGATCGTGCCCGCGCAGGCTCATCCGCAGCAGCCCGGCCGCGTCCTCGGCATTGCTCGGCACTGCCACCTTCCAGCCGGGATTGTGGACGAATTCGACTTCATTGGTCATCGAATGCCACGGATCGCCGCATTTGAAGAAGCCGCCGGGCACACGCAGCACCATCGGCACGGAATAACGGTTGGCGGTTCGCCAGCGCATCGTCCCCGCGTCGTGAATCTGCTCGGTCGCGGGCTCGGCATATTTGCGGAACTGGATTTCGGGGACCGGCAACAGGCCGGCGAGCGCCATTCCGACTGCCCGGCCAACGATCCCCTCCTCGTTCAACGACGTGTCGAACACGCGCTCGACTCCGAACTTGTCCTGCAGCCCGAGCGTCACCGCATGAACCCCGCCCTTGGGCCCGACATCCTCGCCAAACACCAGCATCCTCGGGTTGGCCTGAAGCTCCTGCTCGATCACGCGGCGGATCGCGGTGACCATGTTGATGCGCTGGCCTTCGGGCGCGGGATCGCGGACGGCGCCGTCCAGTGACAGCCCCGCATTGCCGCCGATTTGGCTCATTTCGCCGTCAAAAAAGACGTGGCGCTCGACCTGCTCGGGGTCGGCGATTCCCCGCCCTTCGGCTTCGGCGCGAGCAGCCTCGACTTCCCATTCGACCCGGCGCTCGATCTGTCCCCATTCCGCTTCGCCGAGCTGGCGGTCAGCGCAAAACGCCTTGAGTTTGGGCAACGGGTCGCGCGCCCATTCGGTGGCGATTTCGGCCTCGGACTTGTAGGTCTGCGTATCCTGGAAGCTGTGACCTTCAAGCCGCGGGACGGTTACGCGCAGCAGCAGCGGAGCGCGCTTGGTCCTGACATAGGTCACCGCTTCCTCGACCAGCCGCGCCGCTTCCTGCGGGTCGGTGCCATCGCCGTTGAGGATTTTCAGGCCGCTGAAACTGGCGAGATTGGCGGCGATGTCGCACCCCGGTGTCTGGTAATTCGAAGGCACCGAAATGCCATAGCCATTGTCCTCGATGTATATTAATAACGGCAATTGTTGCGTGGTGGCAATTGTTAGCGCGGACCAAAATCCGCCCGTGGCGCAGCTCGCATCGCCGCCAAGTACGACCGCGATCGCGTCGTCCGGACCCTCGCCGAGCACCTCGTTCTTGTATTTGATCGCCTGCGCCCAGCCTGCCGCTGGCGTATATTGCGCGCCGACCCCGCCGCACATCGGCAGCGCATGCGCGCCGCCCGGATTCGGGTAATTGAAGACCACGCCGATATCGCGCCCGTCGGAATAGCCGCCGGCGAGGCCCATGCCCGAACCCAGCGCATCGGCGAGCGGAACGCCCAAGGCGAGCAACAGCGGCCGCGACCGGTAATAGCCGCAGGCGGCGTCACCCTCCTTGAGCTGCATGCCAAGCAGCGCCTGCGCCAAATCGTGGCCCCGCGCGGAAAATTGGTAGAGCACCTTCTTGGCCGGGACGAGTTCTTCCTCCTCGATCCGGTCCATCTCGCGGCTGGTGAGGACGATCCGCGCGACCTCGCGCCAATCGACCTTGGCGGTCACCAGGCCGGGGTCGCGCTCAGCCACTGATCAGCTGTCCAATGCCTCGACCACCGCGGCGACGAAGCGGTCGATGTCGCGATCGGCCATTCCGACGACGTTGAAGCGCCCGCTGTCGGCCATGTAAATGGCGTGGTCCTGGCGCAGCGTGAGCACTTGCTCCTTACTCAGCGGAAGCAGCGAGAACATCCCGTGTTGGCGCGCGATATAGGCCAGCCGGGGGTCGGCGGCGGCAATCCGCTGGCGCACGGTATTGATGCGGTCGCGCATCGCCGCAAGCTCGACCAGCCAGCGCGCCCGAAGCGCTTCATCCTCGAGGATGATGTGGACCGCCGCAGCGCCGTGATCGGGCGGCATCGACCACATTTCGCGCGCGTCCTGGAGGACGTGGGCCATGGCCGTCCTGGTCGCTTCCTCGCTCGAGGTCTTGAGCCACAGCGACCCGACCCGGTCGCGATAGACGCTGAAATTCTTGTCGCAGCTGTGCGCGGCGATGACCTCGTCGCAGGCCGCGAGCAGCCCGCGCAGCCCCCGCGCATCCTCGTCGAGCCCGCGCCCGAAACCCTGATAGGCGATATCCACGAATGGCAGCAGCCCGCGCCGGACGACGACTTCGGTGACCTTGCCCCATTGCTCGTCATTGAGGTCGGCGCCGGTCGGATTGTGGCAACAACCGTGGAGCAGGACGACGTCGCCCGGGGCCGCGGCCTCGAGCGCTTCGATCATTTTGGCGAAGCTGATCGCGCCGCTGGAGCGGTCGTAATAAGGATATTCGACGATCGCCAGGCCGACTCCGTCGATGATCGGCGCGTGATTGGGCCAGGTTGGGGTGCCGACCAGCACGCGGGCCTTGGGATTGGCCTTGGCGACAAGCTGAAACCCGAGCCGGAGCGCTCCGCAACCGCCAGGCGTCTGGACTCCGGCGATGCGCTTGTCGGCGGCATGTTCGCCGAGCAGGATCGGGCGCAGCAACTCGGCATATTGCTTGTCCCCGGCGCCGCCCAGATACGCCTTGGTCACCTGGGTATCGAGCAGTCGCTGCTCGGCTTCCTTCATCACCTTGAGGATCGGGGTATTGCCGGCGCCATCGCGGAACACGCCGACGCCAACGTCGATCTTGTCCTCGCGCGGGTCGGCCGCGGCCAGCGCGATCAGCGCCAGCAACGAGTCGCTCTGGACGGGCGGAAGATCGGCGAGTCCGCGGGCTTTGGTGTCGGTCAGCATAGCCGGGCGATTAGCCGCTTCACGCATCATAATCCACCGCCACGCCGTCGCCCACCGGGACCGACTGGCAGGTCAATATATAGCCTGCCGCGACCTCTTCATCGCTGAGCCCGTAATGGACCGCCATTTCGACCTTGCCCTTGGTGACCTTGGCGCGGCAGGTCGCGCACACTCCGGCCTTGCACGCGAACGGCGCCGGGAGCCCGGCGTCGCGCGCGCTGTCGAGGATGTTCTCGCCGTTGAACTCGACCTTTCGGGTGCGCCCGTCGAGAGTCACCGAGACGCTGACTCCAGCCGCCTCGGCCTGCGCCTGTTGCAACGCCGCCGCGACCGCCGCGGACGGCCGGCCGACGGTGAAACGTTCGATATGGATCCGCGCCTTGTCGACTCCGCGCTCGACAATCGCGGCCTCGGCGGCATCCATCATCGGCCCGGGACCGCAAATGAACCATTCGTCAATGCTTCCCGGATCATCGACCAGCTGGTCGATTGCCGCCGCGCAGGTGGTCTGGTCGAGCATGCCGTTGAACAGCTCGATATCCTGCTCCTCCTCGGCCAGGAAATGATAGAGTTCGAACCGGCTCATGAAGCGGTCCTTGAGGTCCGCCAAAGCATCGAGGAAGATCACCGAGGCGCTGTCGCGATTGCCGTAGAACAAGGTGAAGCGGCTGCCGCTCTCGGTGCTCAAGGCGGTGCGGATGAGCGAGATGACCGGCGTGATCCCCGACCCGCCGGCAAAACCGACATAGCGTTTCGCCGCACCATCGGCGAACGGCACTGTAAAGCTGCCGTGCGGAGCCATGACATCGAGCCTGTCCCCGGCCTTCAGATTGACCGCTGCCCAATTGGAGAACAGGCCGCCGGCGATGCGTTTGACAGTGACCATCACATCATTGTCGGCGGGGGCTGTGCAAAGCGAATAATTGCGCCGCACTTCCTCGCCTTCGATCTCGGCCCTGAGCGTCAGATGCTGACCCGCCTTGAAGCGGAAAGCGTCAGCGTGCTCGGGCGGGACCTTGAAGCGGATCGACACTGCTTCCTCGGTCTCGGCAACGATTTCAGCGATCTCGAGCGCGTGAAAATGCTCGGCCATTACCAGGCGGAATCCGGGTAGGTCCGGGGCACATGCTGCATCACCGCCAGAAGCGGGCCGAGATGCTCGCTGTGGTGGCCGCGGCGTCCGCCGAGGATCGGCCGCTGGTCGGGCGGCAGCGCGAGCCCCGCTTCGGCCAGCACGCCTTCGATCGCGGCATAATATTCAGCCTCGAACCCGCGCGGGTCGGGCACCGTCTGCCGGGCGATCATTTCTTCAAGTTGCGCGTCGACCTCGAACAATTCGGGGACAAAGCGCCAGCACCAGTCGAGCCCTTGCGCCATGCGCCCTGCGCTTTCCTCGGTCCCGTCGCCAAGGCGGATCGCCCATTCGCTGGCCAGTTCGCGGTGATAGGCGACTTCCTTGACTGCCTTGGCGGCGAGCTCGCGCAGGAACTTGTCGGGGCTGTCGCTGAGCTCGCGGTAGAGGATGTGCTGCCACGTCGAGAACAGCAATTGCCGGGCAATGGTCTGGGCGAAATCGCCATTCGGCTGCTCGACCAGCAGGCAATTGCGGAAGTCGAGCACGTCGCGGTGAAAGGCGAGCTCGTCGCCGTCGCCATTATTGGCGTGACCGAGCGCCATCGTCGCCTGGCCGATCAGGTCGAGCGCGAGATTGGCGAGGCTGAGGTCGACCTCCAGCGCCGGCGCATGGCCGCACCATTCGCCGAGCCGCTGGCCAAGGATCAGTGCATCGTCGCCCAGGCGGCACAGATAATCGTAATACGAGTCCTCGAGCGGGTCGGATCCGGCTTCGGCGGTCTGCCCGTCGAACGCGCCGGTATCGGGTGCGCGCTTGGCCTTTTCCTCGACGTCTTTTTCAAAGGCGGGCAGCGACGGCATCTAAATGTGCTTCACGTCGTCGGGGATGTCGTAGAACGTCGGGTGGCGATAAACTTTGTCCGCCGCCGGGTCGAACAATTCGCCGGCTTGAGCGGGGTCGGACGCAACGATGTCCGTCGATTTCACGACCCACAACGAGACCCCTTCCTGGCGCCGCGTATAGGTGTCTCGCGCATGGGCCAGCGCCAGCTCCGGGTCGGGCGCATGGACGCTGCCGACATGGCGGTGCGAAAGGCCGCCCTTGGCGCGAACGAACACTTCCCACAGTGGCCAATCGTGACCTTCACTCACTCATGCTCTCCCAAAGCGCTCACGTTGAGCTTGTCGAAACGCGAGCGCTACGCTGGAGAAAACCCTTCGACAAGCTCAGGGTGAGCGCGGGGTTCAAGCAGCGAGCCGTTGCTGTCGCTTCGCCTCGTACGCCGCCGCCGCATCGCGCACCCAGGCGCCATTGTCCCAGGCCTCGCGCCGGGCCTTCATCCG
>JARXKO010000081.1 GCA_030271595.1 Pseudomonadota bacterium
GATCGGCCGTCGTCCGGGCTTGCTCGACGGACTCATCGACCAGTCGAGTTTCGCCAAACACCCCGATGCCCGGGCGACCGCGGCCAATCTCACCGCCGCAGTCAAGGGACTTGCCTATGGCGACGCCCTCGAGCGAGTCCGCCTGACGGTCGGGGAGCGGCGCTTTGCCCTCGGAGTCCAGCTGATCGCTGCTTACCGCCACCCGATCGTCATCGCCGAGGGCTATAGCGATCTGGCAGAAGGCACGATCGTCGCCTTGGCGGCGCTTACCGCCACCGAATTCGAAGCGACCCACGGCAAGATCGACAACGGCGAACTGATCGTCCTGGCGCTCGGCCGGCTTGGCGGGCGGGCGCTGACCAACGCCTCCGACCTCGACCTCATCTTCCTCTACGACGCGCCGCCCGGGGCCGTGTCGGACGGCACCAAGGCCCTGGCCGCGGCCGATTACTACAACCGTTTGGCGAGCCGGGTTACGGCGGCGCTCGCGGTGCCGACCGCGAGCGGCCCGCTCTACGACGTCGATACCCGCCTCCGCCCGCAAGGCACGCAGGGAATGCTCGCCGTGGCGCTGGGCGCGTTCGAGACCTACCAGCGCGACGAAGCCTGGACGTGGGAACATATGGCGTTGTGCCGGGCGCGGCCGCTGACCGGCTCCGTGCGGGCGCGCAAGAGGGTCCAGAAACTAATCTGCGCGATCCTGCAAGCGCCATCGGACGGCGACAAAGTGCGCGTCGATGCGGCCAAGATGCGCGCGGACATGGCCACCCACAAGCCACCCGCCGGGGCCTTTGATATCAAGCTTGGGCCGGGCGGACTGGTCGATCTCGAATTCGCGGTCCACACGCTCCAGTTGACCAGTCACAAGGGGCTCGACCCGCGGCTGGAAGTGGCGCTCGAAGAACTGGTCGAAGGCGGGCTGATCGACGGCGAGGCGGACAGCGATCTGCGCTTGCTCAGCGCGGTCCTGGTGGTGCTGCGACTGGTCGCGCCGGGGCCGATGGAGCCAGCCGAGGCGTCGCGGGCGTTGGTCGCGAACCTGTGCGGCTATCCGGACTGGCAATCGCTGGTTGCGGCGATCGACGGCGCGCGGCACAGGATCGCCGAGCGCTGGCAGCGGGTGAAGGGAGCATGACGCGATGATCAATGAAGGCGACAAGGCACCGGCGATCAGTGCCGCGGCGAGCGACGGCAGCACTGTCGCGATCGGTGCTCCGGGGACCAAGCTAGTGCTCTATTTCTATCCCAAGGACGACACGTCGGGCTGCACCCGCGAGGCGCAGGACTTCACTGCTTTGGCGGGGGAGTTCGAACGCGCGGGCGCGAAAATCGCCGGCGTTTCCCGCGACCCGATGACCAAGCACGACAAGTTCATCGGCAAATACGGCCTCAAGGTGCCGCTCATCGCCGACGAGGACGGGACGATTTCGGATGCCTTCGGGACCTGGATTCAAAAGTCGATGTACGGCCGCAAATATATGGGGATGGAACGCTCGACCTTCCTGATCGACAAGGACGGCCGGGTGCTAAAGGCGTGGCGCAAGGTCAAAGTCCCTAACCACGCTCAGGACGTGCTGGCTGCGGCGCGGGAACGTCGATCGGATTAGGCGCCGCCGCGCCGGAGCCGGCAAGGCTGCGGTAGATCATCTCCCAGTGAAGCACATCGTCGTACATCGCGCGCACCGGAATGCGCTCATCCAGCCCGTGCATCCGGTCATCCAGCGGTGAAATGGCCCAGCTGCCGTCGACATCATAGACAGGGATGCCCTGGGCGCGGAAAAAACTGCCATCGCTCGCTCCCGCCGTCATCGCCGCGAACACCGGCATCCCGGGTCCGTGAATGCGTTGAATGGCTTTGGTGACGGCAGCGAACACATCGGCCCGAAGCGGCGACGCCGGCGTCGGCACGCCGATATACTGCGGATCGGGCGCCACCACGACCTGCGGGCCGGCCATTGCCTGAAGCTCGGCCTGGACGTCCTTGGGCTGGACCCCGGGAAAAATGCGGCAATTGACCGTCGCCTGCGCCATTTGCGGCAACGCGTTGTCGGCGTGGCCGCCCTTCAGCATCGTTGCGACGCAGCGCGTGCGCGTCAGCCCGGCGTCGATCGGGCTCGCTTCGACAAGGTCGGCGGCGGCGCCGTCGTTGGGATTGGCGAGCCAGGCGCGCATCGCCTGGCCGAGTGCGCTGCTGCCTTCCTGGCGCGCGCGCTCGGCGAAGTAGCCGCGCGTGACGTCGTTCTGCATCGGCTGAAAGCGATAGGTGCGTAGCTTTTCGAGCGCATCGGCAAGGTCGTAGATAGCGTTGTCGGGCCGCGGCCGGCTGCTGTGCCCGCCAGGATTGCGGGTGGTGAAGAAATAGGTCTGGTAGGTCTTTTCGGTCATCGTGATCTGGCAACCAATCGGCCGGAAATTCACGTCATACGATCCGCAGCCACCGTCGGCATTGAGGCCGAATTCGGCGTCGGTCAGGGTGCGCCACTTGGTCGACCCCAGCGTCGCTCCGACTCCGCCGGTTTCTTCGTCGCCGCTGTAAAAGAAGATGATGTCGCGGTCGGGCTTGAACCCTTCGGACATCAGCTTGACCGCGGCCATAGTGGTCGCGACGTCGCCATTCTTCATGTCGGCCGTGCCGCGCCCCATGAAATAGCCGCCCTCTTCGCGGAACACGAAGGGGTCGAAGGTCCAATCCTCGCGCTTGGCCTCGACGACATCCATGTGGCCGAGGATGAGCATCGGCTTTTGGGTCGCGTGCGGCGAGCGCCAGCGGACGATCAGCGCCGCCGTCTGGTCCCCGGGCAATGCTTCATATGGCAGGATGTGGATGTCCGATTCCGCAATCCCCGCGCCGCGGAACTGGTCGGCGAGCAGCTTGGCCATGCGCGGCACTTCACCGCGATTGCGGACGCTGGGGATTTCGATCGCCTGCTTGAACACGGCGCGAGTCCTGGCCTGCCACGCCGGCGAAAGCTGGCTCGGGATGGAGCGCGGATCGGTCGCCGCGAAGGCCGTGGTCGCCATCGCGGCCGTGAGCACGAGGGCCAGGACATTCCTCATTTGAAAACTCCTAATCGCTACCCCGCGAGGTCGCGGATCATGCTTTCCCAGTGGCGGACATTGTCCCACAGCGACTGGACTGGAATGCGTTCGTCACGCCCATGAGCGCGTTCGTCGTCGGGCGACACGCCCCACTGGCCATCGACCCCGTAAACCGGGATTCCGCGGGCGCGGAACTCGAGCCCGTCGGTCGCTCCGGTCGACATCTGCGGGATGATCTGCTGGCCCGGAAAGCGCGCGTGGACCGCCTTGGTGTACGCGTTGACGATGTCGGGCCGGAGCGGCGACACCGGCGTCGGATGGCCGACGTCGGCGAACGGCGTGACCTCGATATTGGGACCGACCATCGCTTTCAGCTCGGCCTCGACGACTTTGGGCTCGACCCCCGGCATGATCCGGCAATTGACCGTCGCTTCGGCCAGCTGGGGCAAGGCGTTATCGGCATGACCGCCCTTGAGCATGGTGGCGACGCAGCGGGTTCGGGTGAGACCGACTTCGAGCGGATTGGCCTCGATCGCGTCGGCTGCAGCGCCGTTCTTGGGGTCGGCGAGCCAGGCGCGCATCGCCCGCCCGAGCTCGGTGTCGCCCTCCTGTCTGGCGCGGGCGGTGAAATAGGCGATCGTGGTTTCGGTCAGCATCGGCTCGAAGCGATGGCCCTGCAGCTTCTTGAGCGCGTCGGCGAGGTCGTAAATCGCGTTGTCGGGGCGCGGCCGGCTACTGTGGCCGCCGGGATTGCGGGCCCGGAAATAATAGCTCTGGAAGGTCTTTTCGGACGTCTGCAGGCCGGCGCCAAGCGGGGCTCCGTCGCGGGTGAAGCCGAAATCGCCGGCGTCGGCGTTGAGCGCGAACTCGGCCTCGGTCCATTTGCGCCATTCGGTCGCGCCGAGCTCGGCGCCCTTGCCCTGGGTTTCTTCATCGCCGGTGAACAGGACGACGATGTCGCGATCAGGCTTGAAACCCTCGGCCTTGAGCTTGAGCAAAGCGACGACGACGGGGACCAGCCCGCCTTTGTCGTCGCCCGATCCGCGGCCGTAGAAATAGCCGTCCTTTTCGACCAGCTTGAACGGATCGGTGGTCCAGTCGGCGGGAAGCGCCTCGACCACGTCCATGTGGGCCATGATCAACATCGGTTTGGCCGTGGGCGTGCCAGACGCGGGCCAGCGCGCGATCAGCGCGGCGGTATTGTTGCCGGGCACCGATTCATAGGGGAGGACGTGGATGTCGCTGTCGGCCCAGCCGGCGGCCTTGAGCTTGCCGGCGAGATAATTGGCCATCTGCGGGACCTGGTCGCGGCCCTTGACCGTCGCCGTTTCGATCACGGTCTGGTAAATCTCGCGAGTCACCTTTTCCCATTGCGGGGGCAGCGGCTTGGCCCCGGCCAGGGTCGCCGGCGGCGGCGATGTCACCGGCGCCAGCGCGGGCGCGGTCTGGGCGATTGCACCGGTGGCGGCGAAGGCAAGCAATGCAGCGGCGAATGCTGGGCGCATGGAACAACTCCTCAAGGATCGTTGCGGGAAGCTAGTCGCACCCCAGCCGCCGTCAAGCGGCCTCAACGCGGCCCGCCAATCAGAAATTGAGGCCTAGTGCGGCGTAGAGATGCGCCGTCAATCGTCCGCTGCCATCCTCTCGAACCGGCCCTCCGGACAGCAGCAGCGACCAGTGCTTCGACAAGGTGACGATCGAGCCGGCGTCGATGGTGGTGGTGCCGCGGACACCCGCGCTGTCACCGCCTTCGTGGGCGATCTCCATCCCGGCGACGAGCCGCTGCGACACCGCGCGAGTGAGCGCGATTGCCGCGATCGCGCTGTTGCGCGCGCCGCGGCCGCTGCGGAGCCTGTAGCCGCCGCCGCCGAACAGCGTCCATTTGCCGCGCTCGATCCCGGCCCACACCGGGAGCAACAGGCTGGCGCGGCCGCCGCCCGGGCCAGTCGGCAGGAACACGCGCGGAAAGATCGCTATCGACACCCCGCTCGTCGCATCGTGAACGAAGCGGTATTTCAGCCCCAGCTCGACCTCGCCCGAGGCGACATGCGGGCGCGACCGGGTGTCGATCGCAAGCGGCAGGGTGGCGGTCAACTGGACGCCCGCAAGCGGACCGTAATTGAGATCGAGGCCGGTGCTTCCAAGAAGGTTGCCCTGATCGACCCCGAAATCCGCGAAATTGTAGATTTCCCAATGGCCGAGTTCGGTCGGATCGGGATCGTCGGTGATGTAGGGCGGCCCGGCACCGGCGGCCGAACCGCAAGCCAAAGCCGCGATGCCGGTCAGCACGCGAACCGCCTTGGCCAGGATCATCCGCCGCGGTCCCCGAGGCCGTGACCCAGAGCGAGATATTCGGCGCTGCGCATCTCCTCGAGGCGGCTGATGGTGCGCTCGAACTCGAAGCGGCCGTCGCCCTTGGGGTAGAGGCCGGCGGGCTCCGCATCGGCGGCGGCGAGCAATTTGACGCGGTGATCGTAAAGCTCGTCGATGAGGGTGACGAAGCGCGCGGCCTCATTGCGCATTTCGGGTCCCATGACCGGGATGCCGACGATGATCACGGTGTGAAAACGGCGGGCGATGGCAAGGTAATCGGGGGCTCCGCGCGCGTCGCCGCAGAGGCGCTTGAACGAGAATACCGCGACTCCCTTGAGGCTCTTGGGGACGTGGAGGGTTCGCCCGCCGCCGACGTCGAGTTCCTCGCTCGGCACCTTGGCCCGGTCCTCGACCGGATAATCGGTCAGCTGGAAGAATGCCTGGGCCAGCGCCGCGCTCGCCGCCGGGCCGTTGGGGATGTGCCACACCTCGACCCCGGCGAGGCGGTCGAGCCGGTAATCGCTCGCTCCGTCGACGGCGACGACCAGCATTTTGCGCTCGATCATGGCGATGAAGGGGAGGAACAGGTCGCGGTTGATGCCGTCTTTGTAGAGGTCGCCCGGCGGGCGGTTGGAGGTGGTGACGACCTTGACCCCTTCATCGATGAGGCGCTCGAACAAGCACGACAAGATCATCGCGTCGGCGGGGTTGTTTACCTGCATTTCGTCGAAACACAGCAGGCGCGCTTCGGCGGCGATCTGCTCCGCGACCGGTTCGATCGGGTTGCCCTCCTCGGCGCCGCGCGCGATCCGCAGCCGCTCGTGGGTTTCGATCATGAACTCGTTGAAATGGACCCGCCGCCTGGGATGGATCGCGAGATGGTCAAAGGCGAGGTCCATGAGCATGGTCTTGCCGCGCCCGACCCCGCCCCACAGATAGACTCCCGCGGGACCCTCGCCGCCGTCCTTGCCGAATAGCCGCGACCACAGCGATTCCTTCGCCTCCGCCAGGCGGTCGAGCGCATCGGCGGCGCGTTTCTGGGCCGGATCGGCCTTCAGCTCGCCAGCATTGATGAGGTCGACATAGGCCTGCCCGACTGATCCGCTCATGCCGGAGCGTTGCGCTCGCGGATTTGCTTCAGGGTCCCGCTGAAGCTGTAGCAGGGCTGGTCGTTCTGGAAGACCACACCCTGCATGAAGGCGTGGCCAGGAGTCTGGCGAAGGAGCTCGACATGGGCGTCGAGCGGCGACCCTGGCTGGCCGCGGGCCATGAAATGGGTGGTGAGGTCGAGCGTCACATAATGGCCCCGCGCCATTCCGGCGCACAGCCCGCCGGCGAACATCGACATGTCGATGAAGCTCATGATCGCCCCGCCATGAAGCGAGCCGCCCATATTGCCGTGCTTGTCGGTCGGGAACATGCGGCAGATGGCGCGGCCCGGACCGGCGGGTTTGAACAACAGCCGGCCGGTGGCTGCGGCGAACGACCCGCGCGGGAAATCGCCCCAGCTGAGCCAGCCCGGATG
>JARXKO010000082.1:0-2743 GCA_030271595.1 Pseudomonadota bacterium
CTGCCGAAGTCGACGATGAGGATGCATTGGGTCGGGGTGGCCGTCATTGCGGGCCACTAAACGGGCCGTCCGCCGCTGTAAACCGTAAGTCCCTTCCCGCCTCGGACTCAGCCGGCGTAAGCCTTGACGAGATCGTAGAGATAGTCGCGGCCGACCAGCAGCGAGGCCGCCGAAATCCGCTCGTCGAGCCCATGGACTCCATCGCCGTCG
This sequence comes from Pseudomonadota bacterium, assembly GCA_030271595.1. Taxonomy (GTDB): domain Bacteria; phylum Pseudomonadota; class Alphaproteobacteria; order Sphingomonadales; family Sphingomonadaceae; genus Sphingomicrobium. The sequence continues at coordinate 211 of JARXKO010000082.1, forward strand.
GGGTCGTCCCAGATTCCGGGCACTCCATAAGCGGGAATCCCGGCCGCGGTGAGGAAGGTCGAATCGGTATAGCCGTTGGACATTTGCGGGACCACTGGAACGCCCGGAAAATAGCGCTTCGCGAGCAGCTTCGCCGGGCCCAGCACTTTCGGGTCGAGGGGCGGCGGCGGCGGGCCCGGCCGAAGCGGGGCAAGCGCCGTCACGGTGACCCCCGGATCGGCGATGATCGCCGCCAGCTCGTCGCCGATCTGGGTCACCGAATGGCCCGGGAAGATGCGGCAATTGACGTTGGCGGTGGCGCGCTGGGGCAAGGCGTTACGGGCATGGCCAGCCTCGAGCATGGTCGCGACGCAGGTGGTCCGCAGATTGGAGTGAAGGAAGGGATCTTTGTTGACGATCGCTTCGGCAGCCTTGTCGGCGGGATTGGCGGCGAGCGCGACCATTGCCCGGCCGGTGGCATCGCCGCGACCCGCACCGCCTTCACGAAAGGAGGTGCGTGTGGTGTCGGTGAACTCGAGCGGGAATTCGTGGCCTTCGATCCGGTCGAGCGCGTGGGCCAGCTGGTAAATCGCATTGTCGGGCCGCGGCACCGAACTGTGGCCGCCCGGGTTACGCGTTTCGAGGACGTAATTGGCGAAGGTCTTTTCGCCCACCTGAAGGGCCTGGCCGACCACCTTGCCATGGTCGTCGGCGCTTCCGCCGCCGCCTTCATTGAGCGCGAATTCGGCGTCGATCAGGTCGCGGCGATTGGCCGCAAGCCACTGCGCACCGTTGAACGCGCCATTGGTTTCCTCGCCGCAGGTCAGCGCGACCTTGACCGTCCGTTGGGGCCGGTAGCCGGACTGTTTGAAGCGGATCAGCGAGTCGATCCACACCGCCGCCATGGCCTTGTCGTCGGCGGCTCCGCGAGCGTAGAAATTGCCGTTTTCCTCGACCAGCGTGAACGGATCGCGGGCCCAGTCCTCGCGCTTGGCTTCGACCACGTCGATATGGGCAATCAGAAGCAGTGGTTTCACGCTTGTCGACGTACCGGGATAGACCGCGACCAGGCCGCCTTCCTTGGGGTGTTCGGGGTCGGCGAACAGGGTCAGCTGGCTGTCGGCGAAGCCGGCGGCCTTGAGCCGCGCCGCCATGCGCTCGGCGGCCAAGGTGCAGCTGCCCACGGACAGCGAGGTATTGGTCTCAACGAGCTCCTTGTAGAGCGACAGGAATTGCTGCTGGTCGGCCCGGCGTGGCGCCGGCAGGGGAGCCGCCGCGGCGCTTCCCGCATAGATCAGCGCAGCCGCCCAGCCGATGATCGTCTTGCGCATTCTTAAATCTCCCCCGATGCCGCCGCTAGCTTGCACAACTCCCAGGGAGAATAAACGAAAAAGCGCGCGCCCCCGGACTGGAAGCGCGCGCTCTATTCAAGCCGTCAATGTGAATCGCTTAGCGGCCGCGGCCGTAATAGCTCATCCGGCTGATGTTGACGTCATAGACCCGGCCACTGCTGTCGGCATGGCAGGAGAAGCGCAGGTCGGGCGTGCCGTACGAGCGGTTGTACTGATAGCCGCCATAGCCGTAGCCGTTCTGGTAATTGCGGCCAGACGTCGCAACGCCGGTGACCTTGAGGCGGCCATAACCGCGCATCTGGACATTATCGATCCCGAGCACGCGCGCCTGACCCTGGACCGCCCAATTGCTGTACGGGTTCCGGCCCGGGTTCCACCGGTTGTACTGGTTGTTGATCGACATGTTGTTGAGCCGCGCTTCGGTGGCGCGGGCGCACTGGTCGACGGCGACCTGGCTGGCGCGGTAATTCTGCTGGCCATAACCGTAATTGCCGTACGGATATTGGCCATAGCCGAGCACGCCGTTGATGATCGAGCCGATCACATTGGCGCCGTTGTTATTGCCTTGATACCCATAGGGATATTGCGCGGCAGCGGGGGTCGCGGCAGCGATTGCGCCAAGACCACCAGCGCCGATCAGAATTTTGCTCAACGTCTTCATATTCATTCTCCTCATAAAATACGCAGCACTCGAGGACCGCCATCACGGCGGCATCCAAGCAAACAACGCGTAACTTGCCCATCAGCTGCCGGGGCAAAGCGACCAATCGGGTACAAAGCCCGGTGAATCGTTTTGCTCCCGCATCAAAAAGGCAGAAAAATGGGCGCGGCCGTCAGACCGCGCCCACGCAATCAGTAGCGGCGATAGCCGTATTGCGAATAATCGTAATTGTACGGCGTGTAGGCTTGGCTGTTATAGCCGTAGTTACTGGTCGCCTGCTGGACATCGACATTGACGATATAGCCGCTGGCGTCGGTCCTGCAGCTGAACAGCAGGTCGACCGGGCTCTGGCTCTGGGTATAGCCAGAGCCATAAGCGGCGTTACGGCCGCTGTTGGCCACGCCGCGGATCGACAGGCCACCGTTCGAGCGCTGTTCGACATGCGAGATGCCGAGCACGCGCGCGCCGCCATAGCCGCCATATTGCTGGCCATAAGGCTGCTGATAGCCGTTATTGCCATAACCGTTGGAATAGCCGTTAT
>JARXKO010000082.1:2843-6826 GCA_030271595.1 Pseudomonadota bacterium
CCGTTGCCGTAGCCGGCATTGAGCCGTTGCTGGACAGCGCCCATGCACTGGTTGATCGCGGTCTGGCCCATCGGACCATAACGGCTGTACGGGTTCTGACCGTAGCTGTTGTTATAGCCATTATACCCATAGCCGTTGCCGTAGCCTCCATAGCCGCTGCCGTAGCCGCTGCCATAACCACCGCCGATGACACTGCCGATCACCTGGCCGATGATCCCGCCGCCACTGCCGTACCCATAGCCGTAACCGGGGTATTGCGCCGCAGCCGGCGCCGCGGTGGCAAGCGCGGCGATTGCAACGCCGCCCGCCAGAATCGATTTGAAAGCCATCATGGCCATACTCCTCTGAACCATTCTTTTGCCGTCACAACGCGCGACGATACGAATCGTGTCCTAGGGCTAATGGATTGCATGCTGGCTGAACCCGCCGTTTGCTGCGGTTCATAAAGCTATTTGTGTTTCAATGACTTAACCCGAAGCTGAGCCTCGCTTAGGCACCTGATACTGCTGACCGCCGGGAGCCGACCGGACACCGGAATGTTTCTTGGAAATCTGGATGACCGTGGCTGCCGGATTCCTGCTCGATCGGTCAGCTTGATTGGGGAATATTCCATCAACCAACAGTTTTTGTTACATTTTTTAAAAATCCATATTGACTTGGCGGGCAATAAGCGCCCTAACCCGACCAACCTAAAAGGGGGAAGAACGATGCGTAATTTTGTCATGGCCGCCGTTGCGGCTGTCTCGCTCCCAGTAGCGGCCCAGGCCACCACCACCAACTACATCGGCTCGCAGTCGACCATCAAATATTCGACCACGCCGACCAGCGCCTCGGGCTTCGGAGGAACCGCGCGAATCACGACCCAGGTGGTCTATGACAGCGCGACCGACACGTACACGCTGCGCGATACTGGAAGCCCGACCACAACGTCGAGTTTCGGACCGGCCAATATCGTCAGCAGCACGACCAATTTCACAACCTATCGCAAGACCAGTGGCTCGACCACCGAGACCTTCCGGCTGCTCGACCAGAGCCCGGCCAACACGCTGATCGTCCTCAATTACGTGACGTACGGCCAGTGGCGCCGGTCGACCGCGTCGGGGACCACCAATAGCGTCAACGACACCTATGTCGTGTTCGGCACCAAAACCCCGAGCGCGAGCATTCCGCATTCGGGTGGCGCGGCCTACAACACGATCCTCGACGGGACGTTCGTCAACAAGAACGGCGCTTATGCGATCAGCGGAACCGGGTCATTCAACGCCGATTTCGCGACGGGTTCGATCAGCTACAGCTCGGCCGCGTCGGGAACGCCGGAGGCTGGCGGAGCAGTGATCAATTTCGGGACGATGACGGGAAGCGGATCGATCGCCTACAACAGCGCAGGTTTCTCTGGCACCGGCGGTTATAACGGCAATGGCTACGCACTCGACGTCAATGGCAACTTCTATGGCCCGGCCTATGACGAAATCGGCGGAACCTTTCACCTCCGCTCGACCCGTGCCACCGGCGGCAACGGCACCGGCGCGATCGTCGGCACCGGCGCGAACATCAACAACTAATCGCCTGCAACGGGAGGGGGCCGAGGGCTCTCTCCCAATTTCCTCGGGAATATCGAACCGGTGCTGATGGCGCTTGCGGCCCAGATGCTCGCTGCTCCGCAGTCGCCGGTCACCGCTACTGCCCGATGTGAGCGCGAGGCTGGATGCGTCGAGACCGGGGCGGCGCAGTTGTTCGCGCTCGCCGACAAACTGTTCCAGGCGGGCGACCTCGCCGGTGCTGCGCAAATCCTCGAGGCCCTGACCCAGGACAAGCATCCCGAACTCCGTGCCGAAGCGCGCTTCAGGCTCGCCGCGGTACGCGAAAAAGTGGGCGATCTGGCCGGTGCGGCGGCGGCGCTTCGCGAGCTTCTCGCCGAACAGCCGGGGGCGAACCCGGCGCGGCTCGAGCTCGCCCGGATCCTGTCGCGCATCGGCGATTCCAAGTCTGCCCGGAGCGAACTTGCCAAGGCCGAGCACGCCGGTCTTCCACCCGAAGTCGAGCAGACGGTGCGCCGCTTCGCCAATTCGCTCGCCCCGGCGCGCCGCAAGGGGCTGTCGCTGGAGTTCGCAAGCGGCCCCGATTCCAACATCAACCGAGCGACCGGAAGCCAGTATCTCGACACCATTATCGCGCCGTTCGAACTCGATCCTGACGCCCGCCGCCAATCGGGAATCGGATTTTCGACCAGTGCCCAGGCGTGGTCGCGCAACACCTTTGGCGGAATCGACTTGCTTAGCCAAGCCTCGCTCGGCGTTGATCTGTTCAACAAGTCGCGCTTCAATGACATTCAGGTCGGCTTCGACAGCGGACCCCAGTTCCAGGGACATTTTGGGCTGGTACGGCCAGCGCTAAAGGTTGAGCGGCGCTGGTTCGGCGGCCGCGGCTATTCGAGCGGCTATGGCGCCTCGCTGGGCTGGCAATTCTCGCTCGGCAAACGGGCGCAAGCCGAATTTGGCGCCGCTCGGGTCCGGCAGCGCATCGATCGCAACCCGGTCCAAAGCGGCTGGCGCTCGAGCCTCAACCTCAGCCTGACCCGCGTGATCGGGACTGCAACCACGGCTCGCGGCACAGTGCGCTGGGGAGCGCTCGATGCCAGGGTCAAGCCGGAGAGCCTGCGCCAATGGGGCGGCGATGTCCTCCTGGCCCATCAGTTCAGCGGCTTCACGGTGTTCGCCGAGGCTGGCTATACCCGCACCCACGGCCTCGCGCCCTTGTTCCTGTTCGGCAAGGCGCGGCGCGACCGCCGCCTCGATCTTGGCGGCGGAATCGTGTTCAATCGCTTGAGTGTGGGGGGCTTCTCGCCGCTCGTGCGCCTCACCTACACCGACAGCAAAGCCGCGATCCAGCTCTACGATTTTCGCCGTACCCGGCTCGATTTCGGCTTTTCCAGGAGTTTTTGAGAGCCAAGAAAAAGGCGGCCACGCTGCCGCGGCCGCCCTTCGCGATCAGCCCTAAGCGCGCACTCAGGCGTCTTCGAACTGATCCTCGTTGGCCATCGCCGGGCCCGAATCCTGACCCTTGGCGTCGACGTCGCGATCGACGAATTCGATGATCGCGATCGATGCCGCGTCGGACATCCGGATGCCGGCCTTGACCACCCGGCAATAGCCGCCGTTACGGTCGGCGTAGCGAACGGCGATGACGTCGAACAGCTTGTTGAGCTGGGCGTCGTCCATCAGCCGCGACTGGGCCAGCCGGCGGTTCGACAGCCCGCCCTTCTTGGCCAGCGTAACCAATTTCTCGACATAGGGGCGAAGCTCCTTCGCCTTGGCGAGCGTGGTCGTGATCTGTTCGTGCTTGATCAGCGCCGCCGACATGTTGCGGAACAGGGCCGCGCGGTGGCTGGAGGTGCGCTGAAGCTTACGATGGCCAACACGATGGCGCATGGGTCGATCCTTTCGTTCGTCGGGGAGCCGTGTGAGGTACTCCCGGCCACGCGGCACTTGGGGCGGCCGCGCAACAAAGCCCTAAAGAAAACGGCGAGCCGATAAGCCCGCCGGACGCCGGCTCCTCAAGCGGAAAAGGAGCGCGAAGTCAAGGCTGTCGCCTGCCGCCGCGCCAGCTCGACGACGCCAGCCGGCCGACCAGCCGCGTTAGCCCGCGATAGGTCGAGCGATGATAGGTCGAATCCGCGGCCAACTCGCCGCACAGCCGGCGGTGGGCCTCGCCCAGCGCGTGATAGGGCAGGCCGGGGAGCAAATGATGGAGGCCGTGGTAGCGCAGGCCGACCGGCGCCCACAACGCCGGCAGGACGCCCGGCGGTGGGACGTTGACGCTGTCGAGATATTGCGCCGTGACGGTCATCGGATCGCCGTCATTTTCCCACAAATGCGCGACCAGGGTGCGGACCTGGTTGAGGAACATCACCCCCGAAGCGACCCCGAGGAAGATGAGGAAATCGCGCAGCGGGACGATGCCGGTCGCGACCATCGCCAGCAGCG
>JARXKO010000083.1 GCA_030271595.1 Pseudomonadota bacterium
CCCATCCAGCGGGTGCGGCCGGCCTTGGCCAGCGTCTGGTTGCCATTGTCGGGGTTCGACACCGCGCCGACGGTGGCCATGCAATCCGAGCGGATGTAGCGCTGCTCGCCCGAATTCAGGCGGACGATGACCATGCCGCGGTCGCGGCCGACGACCTGGACGTAGGTGCCGGCGGCGCGCGAAATCTGGCCGCCCTTGCCGGGCTTCATCTCGACATTGTGGACGATGGTGCCGACCGGCATCTGACCGATCTCCATCGCATTGCCGGGCTTCACGTCGACCTTCTTGCCGGCGACGACCTTGTCGCCCGGCGCCAGGCGCTGCGGCGCGATGATATAGACCTGCTCCCCGCCCTCATACGTGATGAGCGCGATGAAGGCCGACCGATTGGGGTCATATTCGAGCCGCTCGACGGTCCCGACCACATCCCAGGTGCGGCGCTTGAAGTCGATGATCCGGTACTTCTGCTTGTGGCCGCCGGCGATCCCGCGCGACGTCACATGGCCCTGGTTGTTGCGGCCGCCGGTCTTGCGTTTGCCTTCGGTCAGCGCCTTGACGGGCTTGCCCTTCCACAGCGACGACTTGTCGACCAGGATCAGGCCGCGGCGGGCCGGAGAAGTCGGCTTATATGCTTTGAGTGCCATTACGCCCTCACCCCTTCGGTGATGTCGATCGACTGGCCCTCGGCCAGCGTGACGATCGCTTTCTTGACGTCCGAACGCTTATAGGGTTGCCCCTTCCACTTCTTGGTCTTGCCCTTGGTGACGAGCGTATTGACGTTCTTCACCGTCACTCCGAACAAGGCTTCGACGGCCGCCTTGATCTGCGGCTTCGAGGCGCCGCCGGCGACCCTGAACACCACCGCATTATGTTCCGACACCATGGTCGATTTTTCGGTGATGTGCGGCGCCAGGACGACGTCGTAGTGGCGAATGTCGATCGCCGTTTCCTGCTTCTTAGCCATTGAACCGGGCCTCCAGCTTTTCCACCCCGGCGCGGGTCAGGACCAGCGACTCATGGCGCATGATGTCGTACACATTGGCGCCCATCGCCGGCATCAGATTGACTTCGCCGAGGTTCGAGCTGGCGCGGGCAAAACCGACGTTGAGCGCGTCGCCGTCGATGATCAGCGCGGTCTTGCCGAAACCGAGCTTGCCCAGCTGATCCTTGAGGACCCTGGTTTTGCCGTCCTTGACGTCAAGATTGTCGACTACGAACAGCTGGCCGTTCATGGCCTTTGACGACAACGCCATCTTGAGGCCGAGCACGCGAACCTTCTTGTTGAGGCTCGACACGAAAATACGGGCACGCGGGCCGTGGGCCTTGCCGCCGCCGATGAAGATCGGGGCGCGGCGATCGCCGTGACGGGCGGTACCGCCGCCCTTCTGCTTGCCGAACTTCTTGCCGGTGCGATTGACTTCGCTGCGCTCGCGGGCGGCGCGGGCCGGGCCGCGGCGGTTGGTCAACTGCCAGGTGACGACACGGTGGAGGATGTCGGCGCGCGGCTCGACCCCGAAAATGTCGTCCTGAAGCTCGATGTCACCGCTTTTGCTGGCGGCGCCGGAGCCGAGGGTCTGAACCTTGACCTTCATCTTAGCTATCCTTGCTTTCGTCGGCCGAACCGGGGTCGTCGGACTTGGCCGCATCACCGGCACCGTCCGCCGGAGCGTCGGCGGCATTGGCTTCGGCCTCGGCGGCTGCGGCGGCGGCTTCTGCGCCAGCTTCCTGCTCGGCGGCAATGGCGGCGACTTCTTCATCGCTCGGCAGGGCCGGAATTTCATGAACCGCGGCGTCATCGACGAGGCCTGCGGGCGCTTCTTCAGCGACCTTGGCCTTGGGATCGAACAGACCCGCCGGATAGGGCACATCGTCGTGGCGCGGCAGCTTGATCGCGTCGGCGACGGTCAGCCAGGAGCCCTTTGGACCCGGGACCGAGCCCTTGACGAACAGCAAACCGCGCGCCGCATCGGTGCGGACGATTTCGAGGTTCTGCTGGGTGCGGTTGCGGGCGCCCATGTGGCCCGCCATTTTCTTGTTCTTGAACACCTTGCCCGGGTCCTGGCGCTGGCCGGTCGAGCCGTGCGAACGGTGGGAGACCGAGACGCCGTGGGTGGCGCGAAGGCCCTTGAAGCCCCAGCGCTTCATCGCGCCGGCAAAGCCCTTGCCCTGGGTCACGCCCGATACGTCGACCATCTGGCCGGCGACGAAGTGATCCGCGCTGATGATCGCGCCGACATCGAGGAGCGCATCCTCGGCGACCCGGAATTCGATGACTTTCGCCTTGGGCTCGACCTTGGCCTTGCCGAAAGCGCCGCGCTGCGGCTTGTTGACGTTCTTGGCTTTCGCCTTGCCCGCGCCAAGCGCGACGGCGGTATAGCCGTCCCTGTCCATTTCACGACGGCCGACGACCTGCAGCTCGTCCAGCAGCAGGACGGTTACGGGCACATGCCGTCCGTCCGCCTGGAACAAGCGGGTCATTCCGACCTTCTTCGCGATCACGCCGGTGCGCATGACCAAACTCCTCAACAGAGGCCAATGGCGAAATGCCACCGGCTTGCAGCCCAAATTATGTGCGTGCCCCGCCTGGGCTAGTGCTCCCGGAAATCGGGAACGGCGGGGACGCGGCCCGGAGCTAGTCTCCGGCGGTATCACCCAGTCCCCGGCCGCAGCCGGGGTCGTACTCGCTTAAGCGAGCTTAATTTCCACATCGACACCCGCGGCGAGGTCGAGCTTCATCAAAGCATCGACCGTCTGCGGGGTCGGCTGCACGATATCGAGCAACCGCTTGTAAGTCCGGACCTCGAACTGTTCGCGCGACTTCTTGTCGACGTGCGGCGAACGGTTGACGGTGAACTTCTCGATACGCGTCGGCAGTGGGATGGGTCCGCGGATCAATGCACCCGTACGACGAGCCGTGTCGGCAATGTCGCCAGTTGCCTGATCGAGCACTCGATGATCGAACGCCTTCAGGCGAATCCGGATGTTCTGCGTTTCCATGTCCCTACCGATGCGAAAGAGCCAACGAACCGCGGCAAGGCCACGATCCGTCTAATAAACCAGTACAAATGCGAGCCGCGCGACCCTTACAAAGAATCGCGCGGCAGGCGCCCTATATTACTTAGAGATGCTTCCGACAACCCCCGCGCCGACGGTCCGGCCGCCTTCGCGAATGGCGAAACGCAGACCCGGGTCCATGGCGATCGGAGCAATCAGCTTCACGCCCAGCGACACATTGTCGCCCGGCATGACCATTTCGGTGCCTTCCGGAAGGACCACTTCGCCCGTCACGTCGGTCGTGCGGAAGTAGAATTGCGGACGGTAATTGGCGAAGAACGGGGTGTGACGCCCGCCTTCGTCCTTGCTCAGGACATAGACTTCGGCCTGGAAATCGGTGTGCGGGGTGATCGAACCCGGCTTGCACAGCACCTGGCCGCGCTCGACTTCCTCACGGCCGACGCCGCGGATCAGCGCACCGATGTTGTCGCCCGCCTGGCCCTGATCGAGCAGCTTGCGGAACATTTCGACACCGGTGACGACGGTCTTCTGGGTGTCCTTGATGCCGACGATTTCGACTTCTTCGCCAACCTTGATGATTCCGGTTTCGACACGGCCGGTGACGACGGTGCCGCGACCCGAGATCGAGAACACGTCTTCGATCGGCATCAGGAACGGCTTGTCGAGCGGACGCTCCGGGGTCGGGATCCATTCGTCGACCACCTTCATCAGCTTGAGGATCGCTTCCTCGCCGATTTCGGGGTTCTTGTCTTCGAGGACGGCCAGCGCCGAGCCCGAGACGATCGGAATGTTGTCGCCGTCGAAGCCGCGCTTGGACAGCTCCTCGCGGATTTCGAGTTCGACCAGCTCGAGCAGTTCGGGATCGTCGACCTGATCGACCTTGTTCAGGAACACCACCATGGTCGGAACGCCGACCTGACCGGCGAGCAGGATGTGCTCCTTGGTCTGGGGCATCGGGCCATCGGCGGCCGAAACGACCAGGATCGCGCCGTCCATCTGGGCTGCGCCGGTGATCATGTTCTTCACATAGTCGGCGTGGCCCGGGCAATCGACGTGGGCATAGTGGCGGGCGTCGGTCTCATATTCGACGTGGGCGGTCGAAATAGTGATCCCGCGCTCGCGCTCTTCGGGCGCCTTGTCGATGTTGGCGAAGTCGACGGCGACGCCGCCGCCATGCTTCGCAAGCACCTTGGTGATGGCCGCGGTCAGCGACGTCTTGCCGTGGTCGACGTGACCGATGGTGCCGATGTTCACGTGCGGCTTATTCCGCTCGAATTTAGCCTTAGCCATTTTTACGCCTCTTCTGTTTTAGATTTCCGGACGGAACCGCCGGGTAAGCGGTCGCGCCCATAGCCACAATTTTTCGCTTACGCCAGCTTCGCCTTCACTTCGTCGGCGACGTTCTGGGGCACTTCCTCGTAGTGCGAGAACTGCATCGTATACTGCGCCCGCCCCTGGGTGAACGATCGCAGCTGGTTGACGTAGCCGAACATGTTCGCGAGCGGGACGATCGCTTCGACCACCTGTGCGTTGCCGCGGCTGTCGGTGCCCTGGATCTGCCCGCGCCGCGAGTTCAAGTCGCCGATGACGTCGCCGAGATAATCCTCGGGGGTGACGACTTCGACCTTCATGATCGGCTCGAGGAGCTTGATGCCGGCCTTCTGGGCGGCTTCGCGCATCGCCCCGCGGCCGCAGATTTCGAACGCCAGCGCCGAGGAGTCGACGTCGTGGTATTTGCCGTCGAGCAGCTTGATTTCGAAATCGATGATCGGAAAGCCGATCAGCGATCCGGTCTCGGCGGTCTCGCGCATGCCCTTCTCGACCGAGGGGATATATTCCTTGGGAACGTTGCCGCCCTTGACCGAGTCCTCGAAGATGATGCCGGTGCCACGCGCGCCCGGGGCGACCGAGATCTTGATCTCCGCGAACTGGCCCGAGCCGCCCGACTGCTTCTTGTGGGTGTAGGTGAGGTCGACCGGACGGGCGAGCGATTCGCGATAGGCGACCTGCGGCGCGCCGACATTGGCCTCGACCTTGAACTCGCGGCGCATGCGGTCGACGAGGATGTCGAGGTGAAGCTCGCCCATCCCCTTGATGATCGTTTGGCCCGATTCATGATCGGTCGAGACGCGGAATGACGGGTCCTCGGCGGCCAAGCGGTTGAGCGCGACGCCCATTTTTTCCTGGTCGGCCTTGGTCTTGGGCTCGACGCTGAGCTCGATCACCGGATCGGGGAATTCCATCCGCTCGAGGATGATTGGCGCGTTCGATGCGCACAATGTGTCCCCGGTGGTGGTTTCCTTGAGGCCGGCAAGCGCGACGATGTCGCCGGCGAAGGCCTCGTCGATATCTTCGCGGCTGTTGGCGTGCATCAGCAGCATTCGGCCGATCTTTTCCTTCCGGTCCTTGACGCTGTTGAGATAGGTGCCCTTTTCGAGCTTGCCGGAATAGATGCGGGCGAAGGTCAGGCTGCCGACGAACGGATCGTTCATGATCTTGAAGGCGAGCGCGGCGAACGGCGCATTGTCGTCGGCGGCGCGTGTATCCTCGATGTCCGTATCGGGCTTGATGCCCTTGATCGGCGGCACGTCGAGCGGGCTCGGCATGTAATCGACGACGGCATCGAGCAGCGGCTGGACGCCCTTGTTCTTGAACGCCGATCCGCACAGCACCGGCACGAAAGCGCGCGCGAGCGTGCCCTTGCGGACGAGTTTCTTGATCGTCGCGGCGTCGGGTTCGTTGCCGTCGAGATAGGCCATCATCACATCGTCGTCGTGCTCGACCACGGTTTCGAGCAGCATGTGGCGATATTCGGCGGCCTTGTCGGCCAGATCGGCCGGAATCTCGACATAATTGAAGTTCGCGCCGAGGGCTTCGTCTTCCCAGATAATGCCGCGCATATTGACCAGATCGACCACGCCCTTGAGGTCGCCCTCCATCCCGATCGGGATGTAAAGGACCAACGGCTTGGCGCCCAGGCGGTCGATGATCGACTGGACGCAGAAATAGAAATCGGCGCCGGTGCGGTCGAGCTTGTTGATGAAGCACATCCGCGGAACGCCGTATTTGTCGGCCTGGCGCCACACCGTCTCCGACTGCGGCTCGACCCCGGCGACGCCGTCGAACACCGCGACCGCGCCATCGAGCACGCGCAGCGAACGCTCGACCTCGATGGTGAAATCGACGTGGCCGGGGGTGTCGATGATGTTGATCCGGTGCTCTGGCCCCTGCCCGTCCTCGGCCTTCCAGAAGGTTGTCGTGGCGGCCGACGTGATAGTGATGCCCCGCTCCTGCTCCTGCTCCATCCAGTCCATCGTCGCCGAGCCCTCATGGACTTCGCCGATCTTGTACGACTTGCCGGTGTAATAGAGGATTCGCTCGGTGGTCGTCGTCTTGCCGGCGTCGATGTGCGCCATGATGCCGATATTGCGATAACGGTCGAGCGGATGGCTGCGGGCCATTTTCAGAGTTCCTTAGCGATGTCGGGGGCCGGCACATCCGGCTGACCCCGATATAGGTGTAAAGTTTACCAGCGGTAGTGGCTGAAGGCGCGGTTGGCTTCGGCCATGCGGTGCGTGTCTTCGCGCTTCTTGACCGCATTGCCGCGGTTCTGCGAGGCATCCATCAGCTCCCCCGACAGGCGGCCCGACATGGTCTTTTCCGAGCGCGCGCGCGCCGCCGTGATCAGCCAGCGAATGGCCAGCGCCTGGGCGCGGACGTCGCGGACTTCGACCGGCACCTGATAGGTCGCACCGCCGA
>JARXKO010000084.1:0-4475 GCA_030271595.1 Pseudomonadota bacterium
CGCCGAAATATTTGACCGTTTCGTAATTGAGCAGGCTGTCGACGGCGCGGCCGATGGCGCGATTATCGACCTCGTTCATCTGCCGCTGGAGCTTGGCCCGCCAGTCGGTCACGGTGCGAGTGAAGGCGATATAGATCGCGACGATGAGCAAGGTCGCGGCGACCAGGCCGGCGCCGAACTTGACCAGGAAGATGATGCAGATCGCGGCCAGCTCGATGATCGTCGGGCCGATGTTGAAGAGCAGGAAATAGAGCATCATGTCGATGCTCTTGGTGCCGCGCTCGACGACCTTGGTCAGCGATCCGGTGCGCCGCTCGAGGTGGAAGCGGAGCGACAGATCGTGGATGTGGCGGAAGACCTGTCCGGCGAGCTTGCGTGCGGCGTTCTGCCCGACCTTTTCGAACATCGCATTGCGCAGATTGTCCGACAGCACCCCGGCGAAGCGCGCGGTGGCATAGGCCAGGACCAGCCCGAACACGACGCCAGCCGCGGCCTTGGCGCCGCTCATGCCGTCGATCACCGCTTTGTAGGCGAACGGCATGATCAGCACCGCGGCCTTGCCGGCAAGGACCAGCAGGACCGCGCCGACCACCCGCGCCTTGAGCTCGGCCTCGCCCTTCGGCCATAGCATCGGCAGGAAGCGCAGCAGCACCCTGAACCCGCCTTTGGGCCTGGTCACTTCCTCGCTGGGTGTAGGTGTCATCACGGGCCTAGGTAGGGCGCCCGCCACGCCCCGGCAAACCGATGCGACGAACCGTTTGGAACAACGCGATAAATTCGCAGTTATAACCCCAAGTCCAACGGGGAATTTGAGTCATGGCCATCGGGTACTTCGTCATTGCCATCCTCGGCTGCGCCGACGGCGGCTCGGCGTGCACACCGGTCGCGACCCTGCCGGCGCGCTACGAAAGCCAGAGCCAATGCGCCGCGGCCGCAGTCCCGGCGCTCGAAGCCAATAGCAATTTCGATTTCCCGACCCTTCTCGCGCGGTGCAAGTCGAGCGTGACCAAGACGGGCGCTACCGCCCCGCGCCGGAGCCCGCCGAACAGCGCCGTCGGCCGCTAGGTCGCGGATCGGCGGGACGAGGCGCCGACTTAACTTTTCGAGCCGGGCCACCTAGACAGGCCCGAGTGACTTGCAGCAAGCGACCGTTCCAACTTTATCAGGCAGGCGATTTCGCGGCGGCAGAGAAATCTGCCGAGATTGAATTGACGGCGGGGGAAAGCGCCCCCTTGCTCCATTTACTTGGTATCTTGCAGTGCCGCCGCGACGCCTTGGCGGAAGGTACCAAGTCGCTTGAGCGGGCGCTGGCGCTGGAGCCCGCCAATCCCGACATTCGAATCCATCTCGTCCGCGCTCTGATCGATTCAGGTCGGTCAGCCGAGGCGCTGGAACAGGCGCTGGCGCCAGCGCCGGGACCGGCGGCAGAGCCGCTTTGGCGGGTGCGGGCCGAAGCGGCGACGGCGGCTGGCGCATGGGGCGAGCAGGCGATCGCCGAGCGCCAGGCCGATCTTGCCGAAACGCGCCGCCTGCTTGCCGGATCGCCGGGCGATCCGCAGCTTCTCCTCCGTCAGGGGCGGCTGCTGGGGACGTTGCGCTGCGACGGCGAGGCCGAGGCAGTCTATCGAAGATTGCTTGAGGACGATCCGACCAATGCCGAGGCCATTGCTGAACTGGGTCAGATTTACGATCGCGGCAACCGCCTTGAAGCACTCGCGCAATTGCTCGCGAATGCGAATTCTGCCGGCGTCACAGATGACACTCTCGCCTATCTGCGTGCGCTTGAGGCGTGGCGGCGCAAGTCGCTTGCCGAGTCCGCGCGATGGATCGCCAAGGCCGATCCGAACCGCGATCCGGTGCGGCTATTCGCGCTCGCCGCCAGAGTCGCCGACGCAAGCGGCGATTTTCGCTTGGCGATGGCGGCGATCGCGGCCAAGACTGCTGCAGTCCCGGAGCGCGATCGCTGGCTTCGCTCCTCCCTCGCGTTTCGCGAAAGCATGCGCGCAATCGCTGCGTCGATCACGCCGCAATGGGCGGCGAGTTTCGTCCCTTCGCGGCCCGGCGAAAGAGCGCCACCGGCCTTCCTCATCGGCTTCCCCCGTTCAGGCACGACTCTCCTCGACACTTTTCTCATGGGTCATCGGGGGGTAGCGGTTCTCGAGGAAATGCCGTTGATGGGCTTCGTTGCTAATGAACTTGGCCCATTGCAGCGGCTGGCCGAACTCGACGACTCCGAGACGGAGCATTTACGCGCACTCTATTTCCGACACCTTGAACGCCACGTCGATCCGAACTTTCCCGGTCTGGTAGTCGACAAGATGCCGCTCAACACCTTGTGCGTACCGCTTATTTATCGCCTATTCCCCGAGGCGAGAATCATCTTCGCCAAGCGCCATCCGTGTGACTGCGTGCTTAGCGGCTTGATGCAGAATTTCGCGATGAACCCGGCAATGGCGAGCTTCCTCGATCCTGCGGCCGCCGCCGATTTTTACGATGTCACGCTCGACATCTGGACCAAGAGCGAGGCCGTGCTGCCACTTGCTGTACTGAGCGTTGCTTATGAGGATCTAGTTCGCAGTCCGGCGCCGATCCTTCGCGGACTCATCGACTTTCTCGGTCTGGAGTGGAGCGACGACCTGCTCGATCATCGACCGGCTGCATTGAGGCGCGGCCGTATTTCCACTGCAAGTTACGACCAGGTAGGCGAGCCGCTGAACGACCGCTCGGCGGGACGCTGGGTCAATTACCAGGAATTGCTAGGGCCTGGCTTGCCGTTACTCCTTCAATGGGCCGGCCGGCTTGGGTATGGGGTCGACGGTTGACCGCGGCGCAAGCGCTTTCCACAGAGCGCAAGTGACCAAGGAAACCGCAATTCGCGAAGCGTTGGCAGCTTTTCAAAATGGCTCGTTCGACCAAGCGCGGAAGCTCGCCCACGACGTGGTAGCGGCAGAGGCCAGCAATGCGCCGGCCCATCATTTGCTCGGCCTGATCGATTGCCGCCTCGGGCGGGTCGAAGACGGAATCGTTCACTTGCGCGCGGCCCGCGAGATTGATCCCGGCAATGTTGCGTTTCGGATCATGCTGGTCAGGGCGCTAGTGGATTCGGATCGCGGCGCCGAGGCTTTGGCAATCGCGGAGAAGCCCGCAGGCCGGGAAGCCTCTTTGCCAGTGTTGTGGCATCTACGAGGCGAGGCTGCGGATTCGGTCGCCGATTACCCCACGGCGATTGAGGCCTGGCTCAAGGTCGCCGAATTCGATCCCGCCGACTGGCGAGCGTGGAGCAATGCCGGCACCGCTTGCGCCGCGCTCGGCCAATGGCGCGAAGCGGCCGATGCGCTGCGCCGCGCGGCGCGGCTTGCCCCCAGTGAAATCCTCATCCGCCGCAACCTCGCCAGCGCCCTCGCTCGATCCAGCCAGTGGAGCGAAGCCTTGCGCGAAGTGCGCGATTTGCTCGCCGTGGACGAGGACGACGGGGCTTCGCGGCTACTTCTTGCGCAGATTCATTCTGCCCTCGGCGACCACCAGCAATCACTCGATCAATATGACGAAGCGGTGCAGCGCGCGCTGACCCGAAACAGCGGCGACTCGAGCACAGCCTTGCTCGAACTGGCGCGCCGCCCGCTGCGCCGGAGCAACAGCGGTTCGGACGAAATATACGATCTCGATATCCTCAAATCGGTAGCTACATTGCTCGAGCGAACCAACCGAGTGGACGAGCTCAAGGCATTCATCGGCGCTGCCGAAACAGCTGGCTATGCGCGCGGGGAATTCACCAACCTGGCGGCCGCGATCGCTCTTCGTGACGGCGATCCAGAACGCGCGAGGGAACTCCTCGACGCGAGGACCCTGACCGGCGAGCCCGGCTATTTTTACCGACTCAAAGCCAAGGTTGAGGATTCGCTCGGAAATTATGCAGAAGCCTTTGCCGCGGCCGAAAAAATGAACCGTTCGGGCGCGGAATATGATCAGTGGCTGCTTAAGGCGGCAGACTATCGAGCCCGCGTTCGGGCTTTGCGCCGGGAAGCGGAGTGCGATGCGGGAACGATCACGCCATTACTGCACGGCCCTAGGCGGAGCCCGGCATTCCTGGTTGGCTTCCCGCGCTCGGGAACGACCCTGCTCGATACCTTCCTCATGGGTCATCCCGACACCTGTGTGCTGGAAGAACTGCATATGCTTGGTGCCGCGGAACGCAGCCTCGGCACTGCTAGGCATGTTCCCCAGCGATCAGCGGTTGAGCTGGAACGCGCCCGAACCGCCTATTTTGCGGAACTCGATCGGCACGTCCCTCCCGGCTTCAGCGGTTTGGCGGTCGACAAATTGCCGCTCAACATGCTTGGCCTGCCGCTGATCTACGCCTTATTTCCCGATGCCCGGATCATCTTTGCCCAGCGCCACCCAGCCGATTGCGTACTCAGCTGCTTCATGCAGAATTTCGTGCTCAACGATGCCATGGCGAGCTTTCTCGACATCGA
>JARXKO010000084.1:4575-6770 GCA_030271595.1 Pseudomonadota bacterium
CAAGGCGCCAAGTGGGCGCTGGCGGCGGTACCAGGCTGAACTTGAGCCGGTCCTGCCGGTCTTGTTACAATGGGCACAGCGGCTCGGGTACGGCGAAGAAGTTGGTGGATTTTCCCACATTTGATGAAATATCTATAAACGTTAGGATCTAGCTCGCCTAGCTCTATCATTGAAAACGCTAGACAATTCCCAAATGGCACACCCCATGCATCGTCAACAATACGGATCCAATCACTGGTTCCGCTGATTAGACATCAAGGGGAATGACCATGACTTTTTCGCTGTTCAACGCTCGTCACAACGCCACCGTCTTTGCTGGCGCCTTCATCACCGCGATGCTGTTCGTGTCGGCCGCGACGTCGCTGCCGATCGCCTGACTTCGCCGATCGTTTTCGAGGGACATTCAATGACCAACCGCTTTCTTCTCAACCGCCAGGACGCCAAGGTCCTCGGAGTCGCCGCCGGCGCCGCCGACATGACCGGCATCGATCCCTTGATCATCCGCCTCGGCTTCGTCGCCGCGACGCTGATCACCGGCCCGATCATGATCCTGTTCTACCTCCTCGTCGGCTGGCTCGCTCCGCAGCGTTGATCGCGGCGTTGATCGTCGCGCCGCCGCGGCCGCCGCGGGCTGGTGCGTAACAGCGCGCTGGTCTAGACCGCCGGGCGAAGGAGTCGCCCGCGATGCGCAAGTTTCTGATCGGCCTGGCCTGTTCCGCAATTCTCTGTGCAAGCCCCGCCTGGGCGGCGCTCAAGGTCGGGGCCAAAGCGCCCGATTTCGCGACCGTCGGAGCGCTTGCCGGGAAGCCGTTCAAACTGCGTCTTTCGGACGAGCTCAAGAAGGGCCCGGTGGTCCTTTATTTTTTCCCCAAGGCGTTCACCAAGGGCTGCACGCTCGAGGCTCATGCCTTCAGCGAAGCAAGCGCCGACTTCCAGA
This sequence comes from Pseudomonadota bacterium, assembly GCA_030271595.1. Classification (GTDB taxonomy): domain Bacteria; phylum Pseudomonadota; class Alphaproteobacteria; order Sphingomonadales; family Sphingomonadaceae; genus Sphingomicrobium. Next base: position 5,513 of record JARXKO010000084.1, read on the forward strand.
AAATGGGCGCCCACGTCATCGGCATGTCGGCCGACGATTTGCCGACGCTGCAGAAATTTTCGGTCGAGGCATGCCGCAATGCCTTCCCCGTCGCGACCGCGACCAAGCCGATCATCAAGGCCTATAATGTCGCGCTGCCCCTGGTCGGGATGACCACCCGAACGAGCTATGTCATCGACCGTTCGGGACGCATCGTCATGGTCCATTCGGACATGGACTGGAGCGAACATGTGGCCAAGACGCTGGCCGCGGTCAAAGCCCTCAAGCGCTAGGCGCGCGGGCCGCTCCGCCCGATGAGCCTGGCTGCGGTTTCCGTGCGCCGGGGGCTGGTGTAGGATCGCGGCCGGGCATTCCGCCCCACCGACAGGAGCGAACCATGGCCAAGGGACAAAAGAAATCGAACCGCGAAGTGCGCAAGCCCAAGGCGGAAAAGCCCAAGAAGCAGAACGCGTCGAACCCGTCGCAGAAGGAAGGGGTCGTCCGCGGGCTGGAGAATTTCAAGAATTGAGCGCAGCCGCCGTCGCTGTCGCCGGTGTCCGCTGAATCGGCGCGGCCGGCGAACATGGTGCGCATATTGGTCGATGCCGACGCCTGCCCGGTCAAGGACGAAATCTACAAGGTCGCGTGGCGCCGCGGCGTGGCGGTGACGATCGTCAGTAACAGCCCCATCCGGGTGCCCGACCATCCGCTGATCGAGCGCGTGGTGGTGAGCGACGGGTTCGACGCCGCCGACGACTGGATCGCGGAGACGGCGGGGCCGACAGACGTGGTGATCACCGGCGACATCCTGCTCGCCGACCGCTGCCTGAAGAAGGGCGCGGCGGTGACCGGCAATAATGGCAAGCCATTCACCGCGGGCTCGATCGGCCCGGCGATCGCGACCCGGGCAATCATGGCCGATTTACGCGGCGGCGCGGCCGGCGGCGACGGCTCGATCGGCGGCCCGGCGCCGTTCACCAAGGCCGACCGGTCAAGGTTCTTGCAGGCGCTAGATGAGGCCTTGGTGCGGCTCGGCGCCTAAAGCTTTGATCGGTCGGCCGGGGTCCATTCGGCCGGTTCAACGTCGCGCCGCGCAAGACGAAACGCGAGGCCGAGTCCGGTTCCGGCGGCAATGGCGACGGTAAGATTGCTGGCGACGGTCAGGATCAAGGTCAGGAACAGCAGGACTTTGTCTGCCCGCCGCAGCTGCATCCGTTCGCCCCACCGCGCCGGTTCGCTCATGATCCAGGCGGTTAGGATCAACAGACCGGCGAGCGAT
>JARXKO010000085.1 GCA_030271595.1 Pseudomonadota bacterium
CCATAATAGCCCGAACGCCAGCCGGCCGAGAATTGCGAGATGCTCGCCTTGCGCCGTGAATAGGATCCGGTGACGAGAATGCCGACGCGGTTGTCGGCGAACGTGTCGCTGAAAATGCCGGAAACTTCCGGCGTGATTGATTTTCCGTGCAGCTGCGAGGTGTCGTAGATCGCCTTTGCGCTCATCGACGCGCGCATACCCGGCCGATCGAGCGGGCGCGGCGTGACGATGTTGATCGTCGACCCGATGCCGCCGGTCGGCAGGCGCACATTGCCCGACTTGTAGACCTCCACCGCGCTAATGCCTTCGGCCGCCAGATTGGCAAAGTCGAAGCTGCGGCTGGACGGAGGCGAAGCGCCGTCGCCCAGGCTCGACGTTGGCATTTGGCGCCCGTCGAGAAGCACGAGGTTGAATTCCGGACCGAAGCCGCGGACGGTGACCCGCGAGCCTTCGCCGTTGGCGCGGTCGATCGACACGCCGGTGATACGCTGCAGCGCCTCGGCGAGGTTGGTGTCGGGGAACTTGCCCATCTCTTCAGCCGAGATTGCGTCAACCACGCCGATGGCATTCTTCTTGATATCCATCGAGCGCTTGAGCGATCCGCGGATGCCGGTGACGACAATGGCATCGGCAGGTGCGGTGGCTCCGGTCTTTTGCGCATCGGCGGCAGCCGGGCTGGTGGTCGGATCAACCGGCGCAACGGCCGGGTCAGGGGTTTGCGCCATCGCCGGCTGCGATGCGCACAACGCCAAAGCGGACACCCCAATCATCAAGCCGAGCGAAGACCGGCCGCGACCAATTGTCATTATCCCCCTCCAACAGAATCACTGCCGCCTCTCCCAGGCGAATGAACGAGGAATGATTGTGAACGTTCACTATGTCAATTGGGCAAAGCGAACGATGCAAAGAATCTGTCGTCGCGTTGCGAATTTATCACCCCGCCGGTGAGCGCCGGTTATGAACCCCGTATCGGCTATTGGGCGCGGCGCCTGGCGGAGATTCCGAAGCTCGCCATAAACCAATCGGTGACCTAGGAGATCGCGCGCGACCGCCGGGCCGCAGTTAGACCGACAGCTCCTTTTTACGCAGCTTTCAGGAACTTGGCAGCTTCGGTCCGCTCCTGCGACAGGAACAGATGCTTTGCCCAGGTCTCGGGCGTCTTTTCGTTGAGGATCTCGAGGTCCAGGTGATAGGTGAACGGGCGCGGGCCGCGGGTCCGGATATAGTCGATCATTTCCAGCAACCCTTGCTCGAGCTTGACCTTCGCCTCGAAGCCGAGCAGCCGGCGCGCCTTGTCGGCCGAGCAATTGGCGAGCATGACTTCCTGCGGCCTGCCCCCGGTGTACTTGCTTTCCAAATCGAAGTTGAGCAGCCGCGCGATAATCACTGCAAGTTCGTTGATCGTCACGAATTCGTCGTCGGGACCGATATTGATCACTTGGCCCACGGCCGATTGCTCGAACGCCATTTTCTTCAACGGCGCGATATCGTCCGAAACAAAGCTGAAGCAGCGCATCTGGTTGCCGTCGCCGTAGATATAGGGCTGGCGCCCCTGCAGCATCAGGTTGATGAAGATGCTTGCGACATTGCGATAAGGATCGTCATACTTCTGGCGCGGGCCGATGATGTTGTGCGGCACCGCGACGACCCATTCCATGCCGTGCGTCTCGGCCAGGTTCTGGAGGATCTGCTCGGCGGCATATTTGCCGATGCCGTACGGATCCTGCGGCTTTGGCGTCATGTCCTCGGTGAACGGCACCGGGTTGGTGCCGTATCTGGCCATTGACGAGCACATCACGAAGCGCCGGCATTTGTTGGCGATCGCCGCCGACACCATGGCGGTCGAGGCGCCAACGATATTTTGGGTGACGAGATGGGGCGAGAAGACCGACAGCCCCTCATAAGCGGTGGCCGCGCAATGATAGACGATGTCGGCGCCCTGCATGATCTCTTTAAGCCGGTCGAACTCGTTGCAATCGACCTCATGGAAGTCGACGCCGGCGGGCACATTGTCGTAATAGCCGCCAATCATGCTGTCGTTGCCGACGACTTCATGGCCGTCCGCGAGAAAGGCATCCGCAAGGTGACTGCCTAGGAATCCGGCAACGCCGGAGATAAAGATTCGCTGTTTTGTCACTAGATGTCCCCGAGAATGACACCGCCACCAGCGCGAAAAGGCGCATGATGGCGTTAAGCGACAGGCTATAATGCAAATTTAACGAAAAGATCAACGGTCATACAGGCCGTCTTGACACCGCCATTTCTCGTTCCTCGCGCACTGGAGGCACGCTTTCTCCCTCTGCCGGGCGACGCCGGCGCGCCAGAGATTGTCCCGAAACGGGATTCTTAACCATATCGGAGTAGGTTTTTCCGGCTCGCTCCGATCAGGCGGCGCGACGCGCTTAAAATTTGAGCCACAAGCCCGAATAGAGGCCGCGCTCACGCAGCGCATTGCGTCCGCTCACGGTCCCCAAGGCGCCGAGCTGGAAGGACACGCGGCGGGTGACGTCGACCACGCCGCCGGCATAGAGGTTGGAGTAGCGATAGGACGGATAGCCGTTGCGCCCGCGCCCGTCCGACCAGGTGTTGAAGAGGTTTCCGATCAACAGGACGCGCTCCGAGGCATGGACTCCCAAGGTCGCATCTCCATGAAACTCGTTGGGCGGATCAGCGGACCGCAATCGGTAGCCGCCTTCCGCGCTTGCAAATCCGCTTACTTTGCCGAGTGTAAAGCCATAGCCCAGCTGGATGCGGCCGTCAGCCTGGGCATCGTTGCTGCCGATTTGAGCGACTCGCGATCCCCGCGAGGTGCCGGGAACGAATCCGGTCGCTTGGACAGAGAGGACGAAACGATCGTTGTGATAGAGCCGAAAGCGCGCGCCCAGCTCGGTCGTTCCAAGACCGACACTGTCGCCCGCATTCTCGATCACGATTCGCCGAACGCTGGGGTCGGCGATCAGGGTGATGTCGTCCGTCAACCCGTATTCGGTATGGAAGAAGGCCATCAGCTGGTCGTAATCCGGCGCATCGAAGCTGTTGCCAGAGGCGTCGAAACTCTTGCCGGCATGCGAATAGATCGTGGTCACGATCGTCCGGCCTTCGCCCTTGGGCATGGTCCACGGCCCGGCCTGCGCGGGAGACGCCGACAGGACAGCCCCGGCCATCGCCGCAGACAAATTCCAAAACAAGCGCGAACCCTGCATCGTCGTCCCCCAACCGGAGCATTGATCCCATGCTCCCTTACACACTTCGGACTCCGCTCCAACTGGAAGTCTTGCCGATGACGATGGATGACAGCGACCAGCGGTTCCATCGGCCACAATGCCGGCCAGCCGCCACTCAAATCACCAATCGCGCGCTGGGAGTGTCCCAATATGGTTAATTCGCTGTGAACCATGCATCGTTCCGCCCCCTTAAGGCACGCCGGCCCATGAACTTCACCCAGGTTCACCGCACTGGAGAATGGGCGAAGCCATGCACTTGTCGCGCCGCGACCTGCTCGCCGGATTGGCGGCCGGCCCATTCGCTCAGGCGATGGCTGGGCCCGCGCAGGCGGCCGGGTCGATGAGCAGCTCTGCACTTCCGGCCTCGAACAGCCGCCTTTTCGGCACCGCGGTCCAGCCCGCACAGTTCGTCCCGGGCACTCCGCTGGAGACAAGCATACGGCGCGACTGCCAATTGCTCGTTCCCGAATTTCATGGTCAATGGAGCGCGGTCGAATGGGTCCGCGGCGAGCCGTATCATGGCAATTACGACGCCATCGTCGCGTATGCGCGAACCACCGGGAAGAAGGTCCGCGGCCATGCCCTCATCTGGGAACAGATGACCCCGGACTGGGCGCGCAGGGAAATGACCGAGACCCGCGACTGGATGACTGTCAAACGGCATTTCGCAACCCTCTTGCCCCGCTATCGCGGCAAGATCGGCGAATGGATCGTCGTCAATGAAATGATCGATACTGAAAGCGGCGACCGCGATTTGCGCCGCAACAGCTTTCAGCAGGCCTATGGCAATGATTATATCGCCCGAGCCCTCGAGACTGCCCGGGACCTCGACCCCGAAGCAAAGCTGATGATTAACGATTATAGCCTGTCCCAGGACAATCCTGTCGATGCGGCGCGGCGGACGGCGATGCTTCGGCTGGTGGAGAGCCTCAAGAACCGCGGGGTGCCGATCGATAGCGTCGGAATGCAGGGCCATATCGAATTGGCGAAGGGCCCGATCGCGCAGCGGGAAGTGGCAGATTTCATGGCCAAGCTTGCAGCCATGGGCGTGGAGATCGGAATTACCGAACTCGACGTGCTGGAGGCGGATCGCAATATTTCGCTCGAGCGCCGCGATCAGGAGGTCGCCGACGCAGTCCAGAGCTTGCTCGAGGTCGCCTGCGAGCAGCCCGCCGTCAAAAGCATTGTCACGTGGGGATTGAGCGATCGCGACAGCTGGCTGCAGGAGCGCGAACCGCAGACCAAGCTGGCCCAGGGCCGCTCGCCGGTCGATGTCCGGCAGCTCAACCGCGGCCTGCCGTTCGACGGTGACATGCGCGCCAAGCCGATGCGCGGGGTTCTCGAACGAATGATGGCGGCCTGACCCGGGGCCTTCGTAGGGGGAGGCCGCTGCGTCTCGGCCTGTTGGCGCTGCGGCCGCGGGGAATATTTCCCGCCTGCGAATTCAGTCGATGAATTCCGACATGCCCTGCTCGAAATTGCGCGCCGCCTGCAAGCCGGATCGTTCGAGGAATTTGCTCGTCTCCGCAAAGTAATGCCGAACATCGTCAATCCGCGCGCGCAGCGGCGTGAGCTTCATACTCACTTGCGGCGAAGCCACCTTATCCTGCTGCGGATCAATCCCGCATTGGCGTTGACCTTCTCGGTCCGTTCCCAGATCAGTCCGGTATCGTTGCGATACATCCGCCAGCCGATCCACAGCGGGATCACCCAGATCAGGCCCCAGATCGTAAGCGCCAACGGATTGCACCGGATCAAGTAGCGCAGCCGATCGCGCTTGCGCTCGAGCACAAGCGCCGAGCGTTTCCATACCGAGCGGTAGAGCAGGCCGAGCGACACCGCGAACCCGGTCACGTTGACCATCGCCAGCAGGATCGACCATGTCGGCAGCGGGCTATTGCCTGAAAGCATGGTGGCGAACGCCCATATTCCGGCGGGAATCCCGATCGGTCCGATCAGATAGGCCAAACAGGGCAGGAAAATCAGCCACGCCTTCAAGCGGTCGATCGGTGCATATCCAAGGGCGTCGAGCGGCGCATCGAGGCTCTGGAAAAAGCCTGCAACCCATCGTTTGCGTTGCGTAATGCCGTGCCCAATGGTTCGCGGCACCTCTTCGATCAACGGCTCCTCGATATATCCAAGCCTGCGGCCATTGGCCCAGAAGCGCAGGCCCACTTCGGGATCCTCGATCGTGATCCAGGGGTGAAAGCCGCCCAGCTCAAGCAAGTCCGATGCCTTGTAGAAAAGTCCCTTGCCGAGCATCCAATATGGCTGCCTGCCGTTGGCGGTGAAATGCTCGAACTTGCGCCCGTCCCAGGCCATATGATCAAAGGCGTGCCAGCTTGCGGCGATGGTGTCGTTCAAATTGCCGGCGATGTTGCTCGCCTGGAGGACGTCGTAATGGCGGATGCCGATCGCCGCAGCCATGAAATGATTAGCCTGGGGGCAGCTGTCGGCGTCGATATAATTGACCAGAAAATCCTCGTCGCCCCGCCGCGCCTCGGCGATCGTGTAAAAAGCATAGATTAGCTGGCGGGTCTTTTTCGGCGGCAGGCGGCGCTCGCCGGCGCGGGCGCCCTGATGCCACCAGTAAGCGTGGCGATTATTGTTCCAGGCCGACCACACGACCTGCCACGACGGGTCGGTGGTCGGCGGGACTTCGAGCAATTCGAGGAAATCGAATTCTTTCTGCAAGCGTCGCAGGCTTGCGATCGTTTCAACATCGTCCTGATTTGGAATCGCGTACACCCGGTAGCGGTGGCGGGGATAGCGCAAGCCCGAAATCGCAAGCAAAGTGGTGTGCATGGTCTGCTCGAGTTCGCGCAACACCGGATAGAATAAGGCGATCTGCGGCAGGTCGCCGGGGCCGAGGTCGCGTTCCTCGTCCATATCGACCCGATCGACCGGCAGCCTGAACAGATAGATATCGACCAGGAAAGACGCGGCCCACAGCAATTGCGTCACGATAAACGCCACCGACAAAGCGATGGTGAGAGGATTTGCACTGCCGATCATTGCGCAGTGCCGTGTGGACCGATCATGCACATGGGTCGGGAATCAGCCCGTCTGGCTGGGCTTGGCGCGCTTCACCGACGGCCTCAGTGCCCAGAACAATAGCCCGAGCCCAATGGCGAGACCGGCGGCGAGATACACGATCCACGCATTGCGGTCCCACCAGCTTTGAGGCTCGACCGCGGTTGGAGCATTGAGCCGTGAGCGCGAGGTCGAAAGCGCCCGGACGGTCCCGGCCGGATTGACGATCGCGACATCCCCTTGGTCGAGCCACATGGTCGCGGGGATTGCGCCCGATTGCGCCGGGCGAATCCACAGAAGCGGCCCGCCCTGCCCGTTCAGCAGCTGGACCACGGTGTCGGTCGGCGATTGCGGCACGTCGAGTTGCTCGCCGCTCTCGCTGTTGGTGAGCTGCATCCGTCCATTGGCGAGACTGAGCGGCGG
>JARXKO010000086.1 GCA_030271595.1 Pseudomonadota bacterium
TCGCCGGGAATGAACATCACGACATAGTCGGGGGCATTTTCGAACTGCGCCCAATAGGCCTTGTTGCCGAGCGCATTGACGTGATTCTTGATCGCCGTGGCATGGGCCGCGAGGTGGGTGGCGCGAATATCCTCATCGACCGCACCGAACGCATCCTGATAGGCATTGAGGCTGACCTTGGCGTCGATGACCAGATTCTGGCCCCCGGGAACGCGCAAGATGACGTCGGGGCGCAGCCGTCCGCCTTCGCTGTCGGACTGGCTGACTTCGGTCTGGAAATCGGCATGTTCGCTGAGGCCGCAGCTTTCGAGCACGTTGCGCAATTGTTGCTCACCCCAGCGCCCCCGCGCCTTGGGTGCATTGCGCAGTGCATTGACCAGCTTGGCGGCTTCGGCTGAAACCCGCTCGGTCCCGCTTTTCATGGCTTCGATATGGCCGGTGAGAAGCCCGAAATCCTTGCGCCGCTCGAGCTCCACCTTGGTTACCGCTTCCTCATAGCGTTGCAAACGATCGTGAACCGGCTGAAGCAAGCTCTTGAGATTGCTTCCTGACTTCTCTTCCGATTGTTGGAAGCGTTGGTCTGCGCGCTCAAGAAACTGCTTCTGCGCCTGCTCGAGCAATTGTCCACCGACCTCGGCGAATTGGGCAGTCAAAGCGTCCTTGGCCTCCTTGAGTTCGGTCAGGCGTTGTTCGAATGCCCGATCGCGCTCGTCTTGAGCGGCCTTCAGCCCAACCAGCTCGTGCGCCGCGTCGCGGTTCGAATCGCGTTCCCTGACCACTTCGTCAAGCTGCAGCCGGAGCGCCTCGGCAGTGGCCCGCCCCTGCTCGCCGCCGCGCGAGCCCAACAGCCAGCCGATCAGCCCGCCGGCGGCCAGTGCCACCAGCGCCAGAAGGATTGCGAAGCCGGTCGTCATCAAATCACCCCGCTGCGGAACATTGCGCGAACTTTAAGCGTGACGGAGCCGATGCTCAAGCTATAGGTTGAGGCCCCGAGGGAGAAATTTTCCATGTCCATTCGCAAGATGATCGCGCTCCACCCCGATGTCGTGAAGTCGGGGCACGTCAATCAGTCGCTCGGCGATGCCGTCCATCACGCGATGTATTGCGCCAAGATGTGTTTGAGCTGCGCCGATGCCTGCGCCGCGGAAAAGATGGACATGGAGCAGTGCATCCGCCTGTGCAGCGATTGCGCCGACGTGTGCGAGGCGACCACTCGCCTGGGCCTGCGGCGCACGGGCAGCAATGAGCGCATCCTCACCGAGATGCTCGAATTCTGCGCCCGGGTGTGCGACGAATGCGCCGCCGAATGCGAGCGTCACGACATGGAACATTGCAAATTGTGCGCCCAGATCTGCCGCGAATGCGCCGCGGATTGCCGCAAGGCCGCAGCCTCGATCGGTTAGGCGTCTTCCCCGGCGCGGAGGCTGCACTGCAGATAGACGGTGTCGAGGCGCCGGCCGAACTTCGTGCCGACGTGACGCAGCCGGCCGCGCTCCTCAAACCCGCATTGGCGGTGCAGCGCCATTGACGACGGCTCGCCGCCCCCGACCACCGCCACCATTTCGGCAAAGCCGCAGGCGCTCGCTTCAGCCTTGAGCGCTTCGAGAAGCGCTGTGCCGACCCCCTGCCGGACCGCATCAGCGGCGACATAGATGCTGTTCTCGCAGGTCCGGGCATAAGCGGCGCGGTCGCGAAACTGGGTGGCATAGGCATAGCCGAGCACCATTCCGCCGCGCTCGGCGACGAGGAACGGCCAGCCGCGACTGGTGATGGCCACAATCTTGTCCGCCCAGGCCAGGGCGCTCAGCCCTTCGCTATCGAAGCTGGCGGTGCCGGTCCGGGCGTGATGGTCGTAGATCGGGGCGATCGCCGCGGCATCGCCGGGCGTCGCGGTGCGGATCGTCACAGCCATTGCCGCAGTGCAGCGCCCATCCGGCGGCGGCTCAAGGTGAAGTCTTGACCCTCAGGCGTCTACCGCCTGCTCCTTGCGCCATTTGGCGAGCTTCTTGAGCACCATTTCGCGTTTCAGCCGCGACAGATGATCGATGAACAGGACGCCGTTCAAATGGTCCATCTCGTGCTGGAGGCAGACCGCGAGCAAACCGTCGATCGGCTCCTCATGGACCTTGCCGTCGAGATCCTGCCATTTGGCGCGGATCCGGTCGGGGCGCATGACCTCGGCATATTGCTCCGGCACCGACAGGCAGCCTTCGGTGTAGGGAATTTCCTGATCGGAGGTCGAGAGAATCTCGGGATTCACGAACACCCGCGGGTCGCGGACGATCGGCGCGTCCTTGGCCTCGCTTTCGGGTTCCTGGAGGTCGATCACCAGCAAGCGCACCGGCTCTCCGACCTGGACCGCGGCGAGGCCAATGCCGGGCGCGGCGTACATCGTCTCGAGCATATCGCCGGCGAGCGTCTTCAGCGCGTCGTCGAACGTCGCCACCGGCCGGGAAATCTGGCGCAGGATCGGGTCTGGCGTCTCAAAGATGCGACGGATTGCCATGGCAGTAATTTAGTCTTTCAAGTGAACGGGTTCAAGCGATCGGCCGGCGCGCTCGAAGCGCTTGCGCGAGCGTACCCTCGTCGAGATAGTCGAGCTCGCCGCCGACCGGAAGCCCGTGCGCCAGTTGACTGACCCGGATCGGGAAATTCTCCAGCCGCTCGGCCAGATAATGGGCGGTGGTTTGCCCTTCGAGCGTGGCGTTCATCGCCAGCACGACCTCGTCGAAGCCGCCGGCGGCGACGCGTTTGACAAGCGTGTCGATGCCGAGGTCCTCGGGCCGGACTCCGTCGAGCGCGCTGAGGCGGCCGCCGAGCACGTGATAGCGGCCGGGAAACAGCCGCGAGCGGTCGAGCGCCCAAAGATCGGCGACTTCCTCGACCACGCACAGCATTTTCTCGTCGCGGCGCGGGTCGCGGCAGATGGTACACGGGTCGGCGGTGTCGAGATTGCCGCAGATCGAACAGGTGGTGAGATTGGCCGATACCGACTTGAGCGCCGCAAGCAACGGATCGAGCGCGCTTGTCCGGCGCTTCATCAGGTGCAGCACCGCGCGCCGGGCCGATCGCGGGCCGAGACCGGGCAGCCGGGCCAAGGCTTGCGCCAGCGCTTCGATTTCGTGACTTGCCATTGCGGGGCAACACTTAGGGCGCTTGGCGCGTCGGGCAAGTCCGGCCATAGGGCGGCGCATGCGGATCATCTTCATGGGATCGCCGGACTTTGCAGTGCCAAGCCTCGAGGCGCTGGTGGCCGCCGGTCATGACGTCGTCGCGGCCTATTGCCAGCCGCCGCGCCCCGCCGGCCGCGGCAAGGGCCAGCGCAAGACCGCGGTTCACGACCGCGCCGAGGCCCTGGGCATCCCCGTTCGTACGCCGCGCTCGCTGCGTAATGCCGAAGCGCAGGCCGAGTTCGCTGCGCTCGACGCCGATCTCGCGGTGGTCGCGGCCTATGGACTGATCTTGCCCCCGGAAATCCTCGGCGCGCCAAAGGGCGGCTGCATCAACGTCCACGCCTCGCTGCTGCCGCGGTGGCGCGGGGCGGCGCCGATTCAGCGCGCGATCCTCGCCGGCGATGACGTCACCGGGGTGACCATCATGCGCATGGACGAAGGGCTCGACACCGGTCCAATGCTGCTCAAGCGCGAGCTTGCGATCGACAGCAAGAATGCTGGTCAAGTAACTGAACAATTAGCCATAAATGGAGCGCAGGCGCTGCTCGACTGGCTCGACCATCCGTCAACGCCCCAGGTGCAGGCCGACGCCGAGGCGACCTATGCCGCCAAGATCGACAAGGCCGAAGCGCGGATCGACTGGGCCCTGCCGGCCGCCGCCATATTGCGCCAGGTTCGCGCTTTCGCTCCCGCCCCCGGGGCCTGGTTCGAAGCCAATGGCGAGCGCGTTAAATTGCTCGACGCGGCGGTTGCTGACGTCAGCGGCCCGCCGGGCACCGTGCTCGACGCCGGCCTTGTCATCGCCTGCGGGAACGGCGCCATCCGCCCTTTGCTGGTCCAGCGCGCCGGGCGCTCGGCGATGAGCCCAGGCGACCTGCTGCGCGGCTTCCCGATCGCGCCGGGCACGATCCTCCAATGACCCGCTGGCGGCTGACGGTCGAATATGATGGGACGCCGTTCATGGGCTGGCAGCGGCAGGACCATGGCCCGACGGTCCAGCAGACGCTCGAGGAAGCGTTGGCGCGCATGACCGGCCAGCACGCCGCCATCACCGCTGCCGGACGCACCGACGCAGGCGTTCACGCCCGCGCCATGCCCGCTCATGTCGACATCGCCCGTGACGTCACCCCGCACCGCCTGCGCGAAGGCTTGAACGCGCTCGTCCGTCCGCATCCGATCTCGGTGATCGCGGCCGAGCCCGTCGCGGACGACTGGCACGCGCGCTTCTCATGTACCGAGCGGCGCTATTTCTACCGCATCCTCGAGCGCCGCCCGCCGCCGGCACTCGACCGCGACCGAGTCTGGCATATCGGGATGCCGCTCGACGTCGAGGCGATGCGCGCGGCCGCGGCGCTTCTGGTGGGGCGGCACGATTTCACCACCTTCCGCTCGGTCCATTGCCAGTCGCCAAGCCCGGTCAAGACGCTCGACCGGCTCGATGTCGAGCGAGCCGACGGCGAAATCCACATCCACGCCGAAGCGCGCAGCTTCCTCCATCACCAGGTGCGCTCGATGACCGGCTGCCTGGCGCTGGTCGGGCGCGGGCAATGGAGCCCCGGCGGTATGGCCACAGCACTGGAAGCGCGCGACCGCGCCGCGCTGGGCTTCAACGCGCCCCCGAACGGCCTCTATTTCGTCGGGGCGAGCTACCCCTAGACCATGATCTCGAGCGCCAGCGGACGGCTTTCCCATGCCTGCGGGCTCGCGGTCAGGCCATAAGCGCCGGCGCAGAAGATCGCGATCAGGTCGCCGGGCTGGGCCAGCGGCAGGCAGACATCGTCGCCGAGCACGTCGAACGGGGTACACAGGCAACCGGTGACGGTCACAACCTCCTCGCCCGCTGCGCCGAACTTGTTGGCGACCGCGATCGGGTGATTGAGCCGCGGCGGCTCGCCGAATGGGCCGGTCGCGCCAATCAGATGATGGCCGCCGCCGTCGGTGATCAGAAACGTGCGCCCGGCGCTCTCCTTCTTATCGACGATGCGGGTGACATAGACCCCCGATTCGGCGACGATCCAGCGGCCCAGCTCGATCGACAAGGTCGTCGTCGCAAGCATGTCCGAAGACTCGCGAAGGCTGTCGCACAACGCCGTCGCGACGCGGTCGATATCGAGCGGCCATTCGCCCTGCAGGCACGGCGTTCCAAAGCCGCCGCCGAGGTTGAGCTCGGGCAGCCGGATCCCGGCCGCGTCGGCGATTGCCCCGGCCAAATCGATGGTCTGGCGATGAACCTTGATCAGGGCATCGGCATCCAGCCACTGCGAGCCGGTAAAGATGTGGATGCCGCGAAAGTCGACGTCGGCCTCGATCAGCCCGTTGATGATCGCGGGCGCCTCCGCGGCATCGAAGCCGAACGGGTTGGGCGCGACGACGCTTTCGGACCCGTCATGGCCGATGACGAACGGGGGATCGACCCGCACCGCGAGTTTGGGTTTTTTGCCGAGGCGCCCGGCGGCCTTGATCGCGCGTTCGGCCTCGCCCTCGCTTTCCAGGCTGATGGTCGCTCCGGCAAGGATCGCGGCCTCGATCTCGCGCTCGCTCTTGCCGGGTCCGGCAAAGGTCATCGGAATGCCCGCCAGTTCGGCCCGCTTGAGGCGCTCGATCTCACCCGCGGAAACCACCCGGAAACCTTCGACATACCTCCCGATGAACCGCAACACATCCTCGCAAGGGTTTGCGCTGACGGAATAATAGAGGTTGATTCCGGACGGCATTGCAGCCCTGAACCGGGTGATCTGACTGCCGATGATATTATTGTCATAGACGAACAAGGGCGTCCCGCCGGCTTCGGCGATGAGCTCGCTCACCGGCGACCCGCCAATGATCAACTCGCCCGCGCTCGAGGCGGTGAAATAGGGCGGTAGTGGACCCGTCGGTTTCATTCGCTTCCCCCTGTCGCGATACTCGGCCCGGCTTATTCGGCGGCGATTGCCTCATATTCCTGGGCGGCGAGGAATTTCTCGGCGTCGAGCGCGGCCATGCAGCCGGTGCCCGCGGCGGTCACCGCCTGGCGGTAGATTTTGTCCATGACGTCACCGCAGGCGAAGACGCCCGCGACATTGGTCCGGGTGGTGCCCGCCTCGACCTGGATATAGCCTTCGGAATCGAGGATCAGCTGGCGGGCGAACAAGGCGGTCGCGGGGCTGTGGCCGATCGCGACAAAGGCGCCTTCGACATCGATCCTGCTGATCTCGCCGCTGCGCTTGTTGCGAAGGTTGAGCCCGACCAGCGTCTCGGGCTCGCCGCCGCTGACGAATTCGGCGACCTCGCTGTCCCAAATGACCTTGATATCGGGGTGAGCGAAGAGCCGGTCCTGGAGGATTTTTTCCGCGCGCAAACTATCGCGGCGGTGAATCAGGGTGACGTCATGGCTGTGGTTGGTGAGGTAGAGCGC
>JARXKO010000087.1 GCA_030271595.1 Pseudomonadota bacterium
TGTCCTTGAGCTCGATTTCCTTGGCGACGGTAACGCCGTCCTTGGTGATGCGCGGCGCACCGAAGCTCTTGTCGAGGACGACGTTGCGGCCCTTGGGCCCAAGCGTCACCTTGACCGCGTCGGCGAGGATGTCGACGCCCCTGAGAATGCGCTCACGCGCGTCGCGCGAAAATTTTACGTCCTTGGCAGCCATGTTGTCAGCCTTTCAAATGTGGATCTGTTGATTGGAAAGCGATTCAGGCGACGATGCCCAGAATGTCGCTTTCCTTCATGATGATCAGCTCTTCGCCGTCGATCTTGATCTCGGTGCCCGACCATTTGCCGAACAGAATCTTGTCGCCGGCCTTGACCTCGAGCGGATGAATCTCGCCCTGCTCGTTGCGGGCGCCGGTGCCGACGGAGACGACTTCGCCTTCCTGCGGCTTTTCCTTGGCCGAATCGGGGATGATGATCCCGCCAGCGGTCTTTTCCTCGGCCTCGACACGGCGGACGAGGACTCGGTCATGAAGCGGCCTGAAGCCCATATTCTGTACCCCTGAAAAGTGGTTGTGATCGAATGTGTCCGTTGGCACTCTCCCATGGGGAGTGCCAGCGATGAAGCGCATTTGGGAGTAGGAAGGCGCAGCGTCAAGGGGTCGATGGGGCGGAGATTGCTTTGCCTCAAACTCCGCCTTAGCCATGGGCCAAGGGGAAAATATGCATATCCACGTGCCCAAGCCGATTCACGGCTGGAAGCAATTCTTCAACGAAATCGCGGTCATCGCGATCGGGATCGGCATTGCGCTGAGCGGGGAAGAGGTACTTGCGGGGTGGCGCGAGCATCACACCGCCAACAAGTCCTTTGAGGCAGTGAAGGACGAAGTCTCGGTCAACCTCGGCCGAATGCAAGCGCGGCTTGCGACCAGCGACTGCATTGACCGCAGGCTCAACGAAATTGCCGCCTATATCGAGGCCCGGTCACCGCCTCGGCGACCGACCTGGGTTGGACGACCGCAGGTATGGGCGATGCAGACCAGCGCGATCGACGCCGCCAAGTCCTACGGATCGATGACCGTCTTTCCGCGCGACGAGCAAATGGCTCTTTCGACCCTATACGGGTCGATGGCCGGATTCGCCGAAGTTCAGCAGGACGAGCAGTGGGCGTGGGCCGAATTGCGCTCGATCACCGAAGATCGCGATATCACCGACAGCGATCGCGCAAGCCTTCGCCAGGCGATCCAGCGCGCCCGCTATAGCGCGTGGAAAGCCCGGATCGACGCGCTTCAGGCGCTCGAGGAAGCCGCCCCGCTGCACATCGTCCCAAGCGACAAGTCGCCGGGCTCGAAATCGGTGTGCATCCCGATGAACACGCCATTCGATGAAGCGCTGAAACTGTCGAGCAAAAAGCCCGATTACGGCGAGCCCCATTAGCCGAGGCGGGTCAGGCCGAGCTTTTCCCGTCTCAGCCAGCGCCACAGCATCAGCACCGCGACCACTGCCAGTCCGACCGCGAGCCCGGTCCAGATGCCGACCCCGCGCCAGTCGGCGCTGAACGCCAGCCAGCTGCCGATGCCAAGGCCGACGCCCCAATAGCCGAGCAGCGCGAACAACAGCGGCCAGCGGGTATCGTGGAGGCCGCGCAGCATTCCGGCGCCGATCACCTGCGCCCCATCGACCAGCTGAAACGCCGCGGCGACCTTGAGGAAGGTGACCGCAAGCGCAATGGTCGCTGCATTGGCGGACGTGTCGGCGAGGAACAAGGTGACCAGCGGGCGGGGGATCGACCACATGGTCAGCGCCATCACCGCCATGAAGGCGATCCCGGCGATCCACGCGGTCCAGCCGGCGCGGGTGATCCCGGCCTTGTCCCTGCGCCCGAGCGCCCTGCCGATGCGCACGGTCGCCGCCTGGCCAAGGCCCAGCGGGACCATGAACGTCAGCGCCGCCAATTGCAGCGCGATGGCATGGGCGGCAACCGCCTCGGTTCCGAGCCAGCCCATGAAATATGCGGCGAGCGCAAACACCCCCATCTCGAGCCCCCAGCCGGCGCCGATCGGGGCGCCAAGGCGGAGCATGGTCACGACCCGTTCGCGGTCGAAGCGCCAGAAGCGGCCGAACAGGTGAAAACGCCGGAATTGGCGGTGGCCGAGAATGTAGGCGATCAGCGCCCCGCACATCAGCAACCAGGTGATGGTGCTGCCGATGCCAGCCCCGACCACGCCCAGCCTCGGCAGCCCCAATTTGCCGAAAATCAGCGCCCAGCTAACCAGCGCATTGGCCGGAATGCCGGCGATGCTCAGCCACAGCACGATCCGTGGCCGTTCCATCGCCGCCAGATAATTGCGCAACAGCTGGAACAGCAGCCACGGCGCGGTGCACCACATGTAAGCGCGCATGAAGGTCTGACCGATTGCCGCGAGCGCCGGGTCCTGGCCGAAGGCGCGCATTGGCGAGCCAATATGCCATAGCAGCAGCCAGTAAGCCGGCAGCGCCGCTCCGAGCAGCCACAGCCCGGCGCGAAAGGTCCGGCGGACGTCGCGCACGGCGTTGAAGCGCTGTCCCAGCGCGCTCGCCATGATCGGCGAGGCGGCGGTCGCAAGGCCGAGCAGAAACATGTTGAAGGTGTAGGTGAAATTGAGCGCCAGCGTGGTCGCCGCGAGCGGCTGCGGACCGAGCCGGCCCATCAGCAGCACATCGGTCGCGGTGATCGCCTGCTGGGTGAAATTGGCCAGCACCAGCGGCCAGGCGAGCGCCATGGTCGCGGCGAGTTCGCTGCGCCACGCCGACCGGCCGTCGGTAGAAATTCTGTTGGCGTCCATCGCTTCGTCATTGCGGGGAGCCGAGCGACGAAGCAATCCACCGTCGCGAGGCCGGATTGCTTCCGCCGGCTCAAGGCCGGGGTCGCAATGCCGAATATTCTCGGCTAGCGAGCACCGGCTCCTCTGTCAGGGTGACAATATGAAATTCGTGCGTGCGGTGTGGAAGTTGATGGTCGGGATCAAGGACGGCCTGGTGCTGATCTTCATGCTGCTGTTCTTCGGGCTGCTTTATGCCGGCCTGTCGAACCGCCCGGCGGCGATCGGCAGCGGGGTGCTCGACCTCAACCTCAAGGGCAATGTCGTCGAACAGCCCGACCGTGCGCAGTGGAGCGACGTCGCCGGGGCCCCGAGCGTCCGCAACTATGCGCTTCACGACCTGATCGCGGCGCTCGACGCGGCCAAGGACGATGGCCGGGTCAAAGCGGTCGCGCTCGACCTCGACAGCTTCGCGGGTGGCGGCCAGACCGCGATGATCGACGTCGCCGACGCGGTCCGCCGGGTGCGCGCAACGGGCAAGCCGGTGATTGCTTATGCCACCGGTTACACCGACGACAGCTATCAGGTCGCCGCCGCCGCCTCGGAAATCTGGCTCAATCCCCTGGGCGCGGTGCTGATCGCCGGGCCGGGCGGCTCCAACCTCTATTTCAAGGGTCTGCTCGACAAGCTCGGAGTGACCGCCAACGTCTACCGGGTCGGAACCTACAAATCGGCGGTCGAGCCCTATATCCGCAACGACATGTCGCCCGAGGCGAAGCAGAATTACCAGGCACTTGGCGATGCCGAACTGAGTACCTGGCGCGCGGCGGTGCTGCGCTCCCGGCCCAAAGCGAACGTCGGCCTGTTCCTCAAGGACATGAACGGCGCGGTCGCCGCCGCTGGAGGCGATACCGCCACGGCCGCGCTCAACGCCGGCCTGGTCGACAAGATCGGCGACCGCATGGCTTATGAAGCGCACCTCGCCAAGCTTGGCGGCGACGGCGGCAAGGAGTCGGCCTTCAAGCGTATCAAATATTCAGCCTATGTCGCCGATAGCGACCAGGAAGCGCGCAACGCGCCGATCGGCGTCATCACCATCGCCGGCATGATCGTCGATGGCAAAGCCGGCCCGGGAACCGCTGGCAGCGATACCATCGCCAGGCAGATCGCCGATGCGGTCAATGATGGCGTCAAGGCGATCGTCCTGCGGGTCGACAGCCCCGGCGGGTCGGTCACCGCGTCCGAGCGCATCCGCCAGTCGCTGCTCGCGGCCAAGGCCAGGAACATCCCGGTCGTCGTGTCGATGGGCAATGTCGCCGCATCGGGCGGCTATTGGGTCTCGACCCCGGCCGATTACATTTACGCCGAGCCCTCGACCATCACCGGATCGATCGGCGTGTTCGGGGTCATCCCGAGTTTCCAGGGAGCGCTTCAGAAGCTTGGCATCGGCGCCGACGGGATCAAAACGACGCCCTTGTCGGGCGAGCCCGATTTGCTCAAGGGCCCCTCGCCCGAGGTCAGCCAATTGATCCAGACCAGCATCGAATCCACCTATCGGCGGTTCCTCGCGATCGTCGCCCAATCGCGCCACAAGAGCGTTGCGCAAGTCGACGCCATCGCCCAGGGCCGGGTGTGGGACGGCGGCACCGCGCATCAGCTTGGCCTCGTCGACGGCTTTGGCGGGATGAGCGAAGCAATCGCCAAGGCCGCCGAGCTGGCCAAGCTCGGCAACAGCCGCGGGATTCACTATTACGAGCCGCCGCGGAGCTTAGAAGATGCCTTGCTCGGCGCTTTCTCGGGCGGTTCCGACGACCGCGATGGCACCAGCGAGGATGCCTTCGCCGTCCTCGCCGGCCGCCCCGAGCAACAGCTCGCGGCGGCGTTCGGAGAGGTTCAGGCGATCATGTCCGGCCCGACCATCCAGGCGCGCTGCATCGAGTGCGCCGCGGCCCTGCCCGCCCCGCCACTCAAGCGCGACCTCGGTTTCGCCGGTCTGGTATGGAGTTTCCTAAGCCGGTCAGCCTGACTAAATGTGGATCGGCTTGCCGGTCACCGCCATCGCCGCTTCCTTGATCGCCTCGCTGTGGGTCGGGTGGGCGTGGCAGGTGTAGGCGATGTCTTCGCTCGTCGCGCCGAATTCCATCGCCAGCGCCGCCTCCGCGATCATCGTCCCGCCGACCGAGGCGATGATCCACACGCCGAGCACGCGGTCGGTCCTGGCGTCGGCGATGATCTTCACGAAGCCGTCGGGCTCGTGATTGGTCTTGGCGCGGCTGTTCGCAAGCATCGGGAACTTGCCGACCTTGACCTCGCCATGCTCGCGGGCCTGCGCCTCGGTCAGCCCGACCCCGGCGATCTCGGGCATGGTGTACACGACGCTCGGGATGACGTCGTGGTTCACGATGCCGGTCTCGCCAGCGATGTTCTCGGCCACCGCAATGCCCTCGTCTTCGGCCTTATGCGCAAGCATCGGGCCGGGAACCACGTCACCGATCGCCCAGATGCCCTTCACCGTAGTGCGGAAATCATGATCGATTTCGATCTGGCCGCGCTGGTTGACGGTCAGGCCGGCCTTATCGAGGCCAAGACCGTCGGTATTGGGCCGCCGTCCGATCGAGACCAGCACGACGTCGGCCTCGAGCGTTGCGGAAGCGCCGCCCTTGGCCGGCTCGACCGTCAGCGACACGCCCTTGTCGCTGGCGGTGGCGGCGGTGACCTTGGTTTCGAGCTTGAATTCGAAGCCCTGCTTCTTGAATATCTTGTTCGATTCCTTGCGGATGTCGTCGTCGAACCCGGGCAGGATCTGGTCGAGATATTCGACCACGGTGACCGCCGCGCCGAGCCGCCGCCACACGCTGCCAAGCTCGAGCCCGATCACCCCGCCGCCGATGACGACCATATTCTTCGGCACCGCCGCAAGCTCGAGCGCGCCGGTCGAATCGACGATCCGGCCCTTGGCATTGTCGACTTCGACCCCGGGCAGCGGCGTCACCGACGAGCCGGTGGCGATGACGATGTTCTTGGCGCGGACGGTGCGCTCGCCGACCTTGACGCTGTCGGCGCTCTCGAAGCTGGCCCGGCCCTTGAGCCATTCGACCTTGTTTTTCTTGAACAGGAATTCGATCCCCTGGGTCAGTTGCTTGACCGCGTCGAGGCGCTGCCCGTGCATCGCCGGAAGATCGAGCTCGGGCGTGACCTTGATTCCCAGTTTGGCCATCGCGCCACTGGCCGCGGCGTCATAATATTCCGAGGCGTGGAGCATCGCCTTGGACGGGATGCAGCCGACGTTGAGGCAGGTCCCGCCAAGCGTCTCGCGGCTCTCCGCGCACGCGGTCTTCAGGCCGAGCTGGGCGGCGCGGATCGCGGCGACATAGCCGCCGGGTCCGGAACCGATCACCAGAACGTCGAAATCATATTGGGCTTCTGCCATTCTTCTTACCTCGTTCCCCGGGCGCAGGCCGGGGTCCAGCGAACAAAGACACGGCGCAAAGCGCCGCCTGGACCCCGGCCTTCGCCGGGGAACAGTCATGAATTACAAATCGATCAGCAAACGCGTCGGGTCTTCGATCGCTTCCTTGACCCGGACGAGGAAGGTGACTGCCTCGCGCCCGTCGATCAGGCGGTGGTCGTAGCTGAGCGCGAGATACATCATCGGGCGGATGACCACCTGACCGTCCTTGGCCACCGGCCGTTCTTCGATCCGGTGCATGCCCAGCACCGCCGATTGCGGCGGGTTGATGATCGGGGTCGACAGCAGGCTGCCGAACACCCCGCC
>JARXKO010000088.1:0-3714 GCA_030271595.1 Pseudomonadota bacterium
CCTCAAGGAATATGGCATCACCACCTTCCAGGCGGAGGACGAGATCGCCGCCATCTGCTCGGCGATCGGCGCCAGCTACGCCGGCCAGCTCGGCATCACGTCGTCGTCCGGGCCCGGAATCGCGCTCAAGACCGAAGCGATGGGCCTCGCCTTCATGACCGAATTGCCGCTGGTGATCGTCAATTCGCAGCGCGGCGGGCCCTCGACCGGCTTGCCGACCAAGACCGAGCAGTCCGACCTCTACCAGGCGGTCTATGGCCGCAACGGCGACACGCCGCTGCCGGTGATCGCCGCCGCAACCCCCGCCGACGCCTTCGATTGCGCGATCGAGGCGGTGCGCATCGCGACCCGCTTCATGACCCCGGTGATGCTTCTGACCGACGGCTATATCGCCAATGCGGCGGAACCGTGGAAGGTGCCCGACATGAGCGGGTACAAACCGTTTCCGGTCAGCTTTCACGATCAGCCGCCGGCGCAAGGCGAGCCGGTCATGCCTTATGCCCGCAACGCCGATCGCGCGCGGCCGTGGATCAAGCCCGGCACCCCCGGCCTCGAACACCGCATCGGCGGGATCGAGAAGCAGCCCGGCACCGGCAATATCGATTATTCGGCCGCGGCCCACCAGGAGATGACCGACACCCGCGTCGCCAAGGTGCTTGGTGTCGCCAAGACCATCCCTGACCAGGCGGTGTGCCTCGGCCGTCAAGGCGCCGCGCTCGCGGTGGTCGGCTGGGGCTCGACCTTCGGCCCGATCCACCAGGCGGTGCGCCGCGCCATCGCCGCCGGCCACGACGTCGCCCACGTCCACATCCGCCACATCTGGCCGCTGCCTGAAAATATGGCTGTCCTATTGCGCGGCTTCGGTCGTATCCTCGTCCCCGAGATGAACATGGGCCAGTTGAAGACCCTGCTTCGCGACCAGTATCTGGTCGATGCCAGGTCGCTGACCAAGGTCTCCGGCCAGCCGTTCCGGATCGCCGAGATCGAAGCCGCGATCGAAAGCGCCTTAAAGTCATGAAACATGCGCCTAACCCCGTGACATTAGGGACTCTAGCGACGCCGAGAGCGCTCAAATGAAACAGCTCAACGTCTGGCCGATGCTGATCATGCTGATCGCGGTGCTGTTCCTCGTATTCTGGCTCGGAGGCGCGTTCCGATGAACGACATGACCACTATCCCCGCGACCACCGCCAAGGACTGGGCCTCGGACCAGGAAGTGCGCTGGTGCCCCGGTTGCGGCGATTATGCGGTGTTGAAGGCGGTTCAGCGGACCATGCCCGACCTCGCCGTCGCGCGCGAAAAGACCGTGTTCGTCAGCGGCATCGGCTGCTCCAGCCGCTTTCCCTATTACATGGCGACCTATGGCTTTCACACCATCCACGGCCGCGCGCCCGCGGTGGCCACCGGGGTCAAGCTCGCCAATCCCGAACTGGATGTCTGGATCATCACCGGCGACGGCGACGCCCTCTCGATCGGCGGCAATCACACGATGCACGTCCTGCGCCGCAACCTCGATTGCCAGATCCTGCTGTTCAACAACGAAATCTACGGCCTGACCAAGGGCCAATATTCGCCCACCAGCCGCGTCGGCACGCGCAGCCCGTCGACCCCGTTCGGCTCGGTCGACCGGCCGGTGACTCCGTGCATGTATGCGCTGGGCAGCGGCGCGCGGTTCATCGCGCGCGGCATCGACGTCAACAAGAACCTGCCCGAAGTGCTCAAGGCCGCGCACGCCCATCGCGGCGCCAGCTTCGTCGAAATCTACCAGAATTGCGTCGTCTATAATGACGATGTCTTCGCCAGCTTCACCGACAAAGCGGCGGCGAGCGAAGGCCAATTGTGGCTCAAGGCGGGGGAGAAGATGCTCTTCGCCGACGGGTCGAAAGGCCTCGCGCTCGACACCGCGACGCTCAAGCTCAAGGTCGTCGCGGGCGACGATCCCGCGGTCATCGTCCACGACCCCAAAAACCGCGGCATCGCCGCGATGCTGATCGAGCTCCCCGCCGGTTTCCCGGTCGCGCTCGGGGTCATCTACGAAGACCCGGCGCCAACCTTCGACAGCGCGGTCGCGGAGCAGAACCGCGCCGCCGCCGAAGGCAAGTCGCCCGACCTCCAGAAACTCGTCAGCAAGGGCCAGACCTGGCAGGTCGAAAAGGAGCCGCGCGCTGAATAGACCGCGGCTCGCCCGGCAAACCGTTGGATAACATCACCCACTCACTCGCCGGCTGGGCGCTGGGCGAGGCCGGTCTCAAGGACAAGACCCGCAAGGGCCTCGCGGCGCTGATCCTCGCCGCCAACGCGCCCGACATTGACGTTTTCTTCCAGTGGGCACCGTGGGAGCCGCTCGCCACCCACCGCGGTTTTGCCCACAGCCTGATCGGCGGCGTGCTCATCCTGCCACTCGCGTTGTGGGGTTTGCTCCTGCTCCTCGACCGCTGGCAGGTTCGGCGCGGGACCGTGTTCAAGAGCGGCCTCGCGCTGCACCGCTGGTGGCTGCTCGCGCTCTGCTATGCCGGCGCGCTGACCCATCCGCTGCTCGACCTCCAGACGACCTATGCGGTGCAATTGTTCTCGCCCGTGTCGGGGCTGTGGTATCACGCCGACAGCCTGTTCATCATCGACGTCTGGCTGTGGCTCCTGTTCATCGTCGCCATCGCCATCGCGCAGGAAGCAGCGAGCATCGGCCGCGACCGCAGCGGCCTCGTCCGCGGCGCGCTCGCCATCGCCTTCATGTACATTTGCTTCAACCTCGGGCTCAGCGACACCGCCGCCGCGACCGTGCTCAAGCGCGACCCGCAGGCGACCGCAATCTTCGCCTCGCCGCCGCCGGTGCGCTTCTGGCAGCGCGACATGAGCTGGCGCCACGGCAGCGGCATCGGCCGCGCCCAATGGCACATGTTCGGCGGTCTCGGCCCGAGCGAACCCGTCGCCGATGACCATATGCGCGATCCCATGGTCCGCGCCGCGCTCGCCCGCGATCCAAAGCTGCGCAAGTTCCTGCAATGGTCGATTTTGCCAATCGCCAGGATCGAGCGCCCCGACCGCTGTACCGCCAAGGTCATTGTCGCCGACGGCCGCTACGGCCTGCCCGAGAAGAACAAGGCGCGGCTGTATCGCGAAACCAGCGTGCCGCTGTGCGGGTCCCCGGGGCCCACGGCATCCGCGCGGCCGCGTTCAACGTAAGCTCACAGTGCAAGGCGCGCATCGGCGTGAAGGTCTTGCGCCCGGCCGCTGGCGGAGGAATAGAACATCATGGCAAGCCGCGGTCAGCATCTGGTTCGCGCCGACCGGCGCTTCGCCACCGGCGGCGGCCTGCTCGCCCGGCTCGCTGCGCCCGCTTATGCGCGGGTCGTCGACCAGATCGACCGGCGGCTGGTCAGCGGAGGGATCGAGGCGATCTTGCCCGGCGGCGGCGCCCGCCGACTCGGGTTCAACGCCGACGGTCCGGTCGCGGTGGTGCGCCTGACCAGCTGGATGGCGCTGATGCGGCTCGCGGTCTCGGGCTCGGTCGGCTGGTACAAGGCGTGGGAGCTTGGCGAATGGTCGAGCCCCGACCCGGTCAAGGTGTTCGAAGTCTTCTCCGCCAATGCCGTCTCTCTCGGCGATACCGGCCGCGCCAAGGGCCCGTTCCGGCTTATCAACGCGCTCGCCCACCGCCTCCGCGACAACGCCCCGCGCAAGGCCCGGCGCAACATCGCCGCCCATTACGACCTC
>JARXKO010000088.1:3814-6537 GCA_030271595.1 Pseudomonadota bacterium
TGGGGCAGCCTCGCGATCGCCGCGGCGCGGCGCGGCGCCTCGGTCGTCGGCCTCACCTTGTCGAGCGAACAGAAAGACTGGGCCGATCGCCGAATCGCCGAGGCGGGTCTCTCCGGCCACATCGAAATCCGCCTCCAGGATTATCGCGACACGAATGAGCGCTTCGACGCCGTCGCTTCGGTCGAAATGGTCGAGGCGGTGGGCGAGCGCTGGTGGGGGACCTATCTCGACGGAATCGCCCGCAACCTCGCCCCCGGCGGCCGCGCCGCGCTCCAGTTCATCTCGATCGATCCGACGTTGTTCGCCCGCTATCGTCGCAGTGCCGACTTCATCCAGACCTATATTTTCCCCGGCGGAATGCTGATCGACGAGCCGGGCTTCGCAGCGTTGGCGCGCAAGCGCGGGCTGAGCTGGCAGGACCGCTTCGGTTTCGGCTCCGATTATGCCGCGACGCTCAGTTTGTGGCGCGCGCGTTATGACCAAGCGGTGAAGCGCGGCGACCTCGGCGGCTTCGATGCGGCCTTTCACCGTTTGTGGCGTTACTACCTCATGTATTGCGAGGGCGGGTTCCGCGGCGGCGCCATCGATGTCGCCCAGATCACCATGATCAAATCCTGATTGGGGCGACAGCTTGAAGACACTGTACGACCGCGCTTCGGCGCTTGGTGACGGGCTGGCGGCGATCCGCGCCCAGTTCAAACTGCCGCCGTCCTTCCCGCCCGAAGTAGAGGCCGCCGCCAAAGTTGCGGCGAACGCCGCACTGCCTGGCCATGTCGACCGCACCGGCATCGGCTTCGTCACCCTCGATCCGTTGAGCTCGACCGATCTCGACCAGGCCTTCACCATTACCCAGGCTGGCGCCGACCTCATCCTTCATTATGCAATCGCCGACGTCTCCGCGTTCGTCGCGCCAGGCGGCGTGATCGACGTCGAGGCATGGACGCGCGGCGAAACCTTTTATCTTCCCGACGGTAAAACCAGCCTCTATCCGACGAGCCTGTGCGAAGGCGCCGCGAGCTTGCTGCCCGACGGCGACCGTCCGTGCATCCTGTTCGCGGTGCGCATCGCCCCTGACGGCAAGTCGTCGCTCGACGGGGCCGAGCGCGCGATCATCCGCAGCCGCGCCAAGCTTGGCTATGCGACCGTGGCCCCAGCCGACCTTCCGCCCGGCTTCGACGAGCTGTCGCGCCGCATCGCCGCCGCCGAAACCGCGCGCGGCGCGGCGCGGGTCGACCCCCCGCAGCAGCAGGTGACCGAGCAGCCGGGCGGCGATTTCCGCCTCGACTTCCGGCCGATGAGCGTGATCGAGCAGTCCAATGCGGCGATGTCGCTCGCCGCCAACCTCGCCATCGCCGATGCGCTATATGCCCACCACACCGGCCTTTTCCGGATCATGCGCGATCCCGGTCAGCGCGCGACCTCACGCCTGCGCCATACCGCGGTCGCGCTCGGCGTCGACTGGGCGCCGTCGGTGCCGCTCAAGGAGCGCGAGCAGAGCCTCGATCCCAATAATGCCAAGGAAGCCGCCTTCATGCTCGCCATCCGCCGCGCCGGGGAGGGGGCGAGCTACGCGCCCTATATCGAAGGCGAGCGGCCCTATCATTCGGCCATGGCGGCGACCTATGCCCATG
This sequence comes from Pseudomonadota bacterium, assembly GCA_030271595.1. Taxonomy (GTDB): domain Bacteria; phylum Pseudomonadota; class Alphaproteobacteria; order Sphingomonadales; family Sphingomonadaceae; genus Sphingomicrobium. Next base: position 5,446 of record JARXKO010000088.1, read on the forward strand.
GCACCGCGCCGCTGCGCCGCCTCGCCGACCGTTATGTCACCGAAGCCGCGCTGGCGATTGCCAATGGTCAGCCGGTGCCCGACTGGGCCACCGCAGCCTTCCCCGAGGTCGCGCCAGTCATGAACCGCGCCGAAGCCCGCGCCGCGCAAATCGACAGCGCGGTCATCGAGCTCGCTGAAGCGGTGGTGCTCGAGCCCCGCGTCGGCGACAACTTCGCCGGCCGGGTGACCGACATCGACGAGCGCGGCGCGCGCATTCAGCTGTGCAGCGACGCCGTCGTCACCCGCGTTCGAGTCGACGGGCTGGAGGTCGGCGCCCCGGTCCAGGTCAAGCTGGTCGAGGACGATCCAACCCGCCGCCTGACCCGCTTCGAACTCGCTTAAGCGTCGACCCGCAACCTGCCGCCGGTCGGGGCGTCCGACTGAAGCCGCTCGAGGATCGCCCCGGCCACGACTTCGGGCGGCTTGACGCTATCGGGCTCCTCGCCCGGGAACGCAAGACTGCGCATCCGCGTCCGGGTCGCTCCGGGGTCGACGATGTGGACTCGCATCCGCCCCGTGTGCGCGGTCTCGTCGGCATAGGCGCCGATCATCGTCTCGAGCGCCGCCTTGGACGCGCCATAGCCGCCCCAGAACGCGCGCGGCTCGGCCCCGACCGACGATGTCAGCGCCACGATCTCGGCCTTGTCGGCCTTGCGCAGCAGTGGATCGAACGCCGCGATCAGCGCCTGGTTGGCGAGCAGATTGAGGCTCAGCAGCCGCGAAAATTCCTTGGGGTCGAGGTCCTGCACCGGGGTCAGCGACCCCAGCATCGCGGCGTTGAGGACGAGCACGTCGAGCGCCGCCCAACGCTCGGCCACCGCTCCGGCGAGCTTGCCGATTGAGGTGCCGTCGGTGAGGTCGAGCGGCGCGATCGTCGCGTTTCCCCCGGCCGCGTGAATACGCTCCTCCACCGCCTCCAGCGCCTGACCGGTGCGCGCCACCAGCACGACATGCGCCCCCGCCGCGGCAAGCGCCTCGGCAGTCGCCGCCCCAATCCCGCGGCTGGCCCCAGTGACCAGCGCCAGCTTGCCTGCAAAAGGTTTCGAATCAC
>JARXKO010000089.1 GCA_030271595.1 Pseudomonadota bacterium
AGGAGCACTGAAAATGGCAGGAAGCGTGACACCAGCAGCGGGATCCGCAGTCCGACATAGCGCCACAGCTCGGCATCGCCATTGCCGTGGACGGCGAGAATCTTGCCGCTTTCGCCCAGGAGGTCGAGGGCCATGAGGATCAGCACCAGCGCGACCAGAACCGCCAGGCTGCGGGTGAGGAACAGCCGGACGAGATAAAAAGCGATCTGGCGCGATGGAAAGAAGCCGAGGTTGATCATGCGGCGCGCGGCTTGGGCATCAGGCCGCGGACGAGCCGCGCGGCGCGGTCGGCCGCTCTCTCGAGCGCGCCGATCGGCTGGCCACCGGGCTTGTGGGCAAGGACATGGTACATCCAGGCGATCATCGCGCTGAACACCAGCAGCGGCACCCACAAGGCAACCAGCGGATTGAACTGTCCGTTGGTCCCGGCCTGCTGCGCATATTGGTTGATCTTGTGATAGGCGACGACGGTCAGGATGGCGACGAAGATGCCAAGCGCCGAAGAGCTGCGCTTGGGCGGGACCGCAAGCGCCACCGCCAGCAACGGCAGAAGCAGCATCATCAGGACCTCGACCAGGCGGAAGTTGAAGCCCGATTGAGCCTCGAGCAATTGATGGCGGTCGCGGGCGGCGCCGCCGTAGCCAAGCCGCCACAGCTCATGGAGGTAGATTTCGTCCGATCCGTTCCCGCCGCGGTGGCGGAATTGGTCGATCGCCGGAAGGTTGATAGGCAAATCGTAACTGTCGAAGGCGAGCGTCCGCGGGGCGGCGAACTTCGGGCTGTCCTGGATCAGCCGGCCCTTGGTCAGCCGGAACAGGATGGTGTCGGGATCGTCGGTTGAAAGAAAGCGGCCCTGTTCGGCGGTCGCGGCGATGCTCATCCCATTGGCCTGGTCGGTCTGGACGAAAATCCCGTGGAGCCGGGTGCCCTGGTCCTCGCTGCGGTCGATGCGCAGGGTCAGTTTCTTGCCCAGCTGGTTGAACTCACCGACCTTGATCGCCGCGCCCAGCGCTCCCGATTTCAGCTCGTAGCGCAGCGATTCGTAGCGATATTCGGTATAGGGCTCGAGATAGCCGACAATGCCAAGATTGAGCAGCATCATCGGAACCGCATAGAAATAAGGCACTCGAAGCAGACGGCCGAAGCCGAAGCCGATGCCGCGCAAGGCGTCAAGCTCCGAAGACAGAGCGAGCTTGCGGAACGCGAGCAGGATTCCGAGCATCAGCCCGATCGGGATTCCGAGCGAGAGATATTCGGGCAGCAGATTGGCGAGCATTCGCCAGACCACGCCGACCGGGCCGCCGGCGGCGACGACGAACTGGAACAGGCGCAGCATCTTGTCGAGGACGAGGAGCATTGCTGCAAGCACCAGCGAACCGATCAGCGGGACCGCGATCGAGCGCGCGAGATAGCGGTCAATGAGGCCAATGCGGCGCAATTTTGGTCGTCCCACCACCATGATTTGGCCGCAAAGGCAGCCGACAGGGGTCCGTCTATAGCGAACCGGCCCATAGATTCATGATGAAATCGCGCCCGAGCCCGACAAAGCTGTCCGCCACCGACCGCGGTCGCGGCCGCGCGGCCGTGCGCGCGCCGCTGATCGCCAGGCCAAAGCGGTGATCGAACGGCCGCGGATCGCGCTTCTGTCCAACCCCCGATCGACCGGCAATATCGCGCAGCTGCCGCGGATCCGCGAATATTGCGCCGAACACCCGGACATCTTCCATTACGAGGTCGAGCATGCCTGGCAGATCGGCGAGGCGATGCGGACCATCGCCCGGGTCCGGCCCAAGGTGCTTGCGATCAACGGTGGCGACGGCACCGTCCAGGCGGCCCTGACCGAACTGTATAACGGCGACCATTTCGGCGCCGAACGCCCGCCGGTGGCGGTGCTCCCGAGCGGCAAGACCAACCTCATCGCGCTTGACCTGGGCGCTCGCGGCGACCCGATCGAGGCGCTCGAGCGGCTGATCGAGCTGGCTCGCGGCGACCTCAAGTCCGCAACCGTCCCGCGCGAGCTAATCGCGCTGCGCAGCGGATCCAGCGATCGGCCGGTGATCGGCATGTTTCTTGGCGGCGCGGGGCTCGCCGACACGATGCTTTATTGCCGCGAAAAGATTTACCCGCTCGGCCTGCCCAATGGCCTGTCCCATGCGCTGACCGGGCTGGCACTGCTGGCCAAGATCATCTTGCGGATGAAATCCAGCCTCCTTCCGCCCGACCTCCGGCCGATGGCCGTGTCGATGAGCGAAACCGGGGGCATGATCAGCGGACGCTATTCGCTGCTCGCGGTCACGACACTCGAAAAATTGCTGCTCTCGGTGGAGCTTGCCGGCGAACGGCGCGGAGCCTTGAAGTTCCTCGCCATCGAAGAGACCGCGAGCTCGATGTTCCGTGCCTTTTTCGCCTCGCTCGCTGGCAAATTGGGCCGCTCGAAAGTCCGCGGTGTCCATTTCGAGGAAACCGACGAGATTACCATCGAGGGCGAAAGCTCGAAACTGATCCTCGACGGGGAGACTTTCAGCGCCGAGCTTGGAAGTCCGATCAACCTGCGTTCGGCCACGCCGCTGTCGTTCGTCAAACTGGCGGCTTGAATAAATTCATTCGTCATTGCGAGCGCGAACGAAGCAATCCGCAATGGAGCGTGGAGGGCTGGATTGCCGCGCGCCCGCGGCGCTCGCAATGACGGAAGGTCAGATGAGCAATCTTGTCCACCTTGTCGGCGCGGAGCTGGGGCTGCCGGCGGACCCGCGGGTAGTCGCGGTCGCGCGCGCGATCGCCGCTCAATATGGCCCAGCCAGCAGGGCGGTGCTGTTCTATGGGTCGTGCCTGCGCGAATCCGAACTCGACGGGCGGATGCTCGATTTCTACTTGATCGTGTCCGATTACCGGGCCGCTTTTCGCAGCACCTGGCTGGCCGCCGCCAATGCCCTGATCCCGCCCAATGTCTTTTATTTCGAACATGACCGCCTGGTCGCCAAATATGCCGTGTTGAGCGAAGCGGACTTCGCGCGTTTGTGCGGTCCTGAAACCTCGAACGTCTCGGTATGGGCGCGGTTCGCCCAGCCGGCGCGGCTGGTGTGGGCCGCGGATTCGGGCGCGCGCGATTGCGCCGTGGCAGCGATCGAGCAATCAGCGCCGACCCTTCTTGCGGCTGCTGGAGAACATACCGGCGAAGCACCGCTCGACTGGTGGCGGCGGGCCTTCGCGCTGACCTATTCGGCCGAGCTGCGCGCCGAGCGCGCCGGCCGGGCGGCGTCGGTCGTCGATCTCGATCCTGCACGCTATGCGCTTTTCTCAAACCCCGCGATCGCCGTCGCCAGGAAGCTCCGTGGGAAGGTCTCGACGCGCTGGCGCTGGCGCCGGTTCGAAGGCAAGGGCCTGTCGGTGATTCGCCTCGCCAAGGCCAGCCTGACCTTTGCCGGCGGCCCCGAATACATCGCCTGGAAGATCAACCGCCACGCCGGAACCGCGATCGAGCTCAAACCGTGGCAGCGGCGCCATCCACTGCTTGCCGCGCTCAGCCTTTTGCCGCGGCTCTTGAAGTCCGGGGCGGTTCGCTAGCACCGCGCATTAGCGCCGCCGCGACCGCGGTTGCAAGCGCGCCGACGGTGAACGGCTTGCGCAGCAATTCGTAGCCGCGCAGTTCATCGCTTTCGCCCTCGCCGACATAGCCGGTTACGAACAGCACCGCGAAGTCGCGGTCCTCGGTGCTCTTCAAATGCTTGATCAGCTCGGGGCCGGTCATTTCGGGCATGACGACATCGCTGATGACGAGGTCGAACTGGCGGCTTCTGAACAGCTCGATGGCCTCGGCGCCGCTGCCGCACGAGACCGGTTCATAATCGAGATCCTCGAGCGCCCCGATGGTCGCCGTGCGCACCCGGGGATCGTCCTCGACCAACAGGATTCGGGCGCCGGCGACGTGGATGTCGCCCTCGCTCGCCTGGGCCGAAGGATGAAGCCGGATTTCGGCCACCGCTTCGGTCCGCGGCAGATAGAGCGAGACCGTGGTGCCCTTGCCGACCGTGCTTTCGATCCCGACTTCGCCCTCCGACTGGTGGGCGAAACCGAAGATCTGGCTGAGCCCGAGCCCGGTGCCCTTGCCCACCGGCTTGGTCGTGAAAAAGGGCTCGAACGCGCGGTCGAGCACTTCGGGGCTCATTCCGCAGCCGGTATCGGCGACGCTGATGCGGACATAATCGCCGGCCTGGATGTCGCCGACCTGATTGGCCGCGAGCGTGACATTGCGGCTGGCGAGGTTGAGCACGCCCTGGCCATCCATCGCGTCGCGCGCATTGACCGCGAGGTTGAGAATCGCATTTTCAAGCTGATGCGGGTCGACGTATGTCGGCCAGGTCGCGGGGTCGAGGTCGATCCTGACCGTGATCCGTTCGCCCAATGTGCGGTCGAGCAAATCGCTCATCCCGCCGATCAGTTCGCGGCTGTCGACCCGTTCGGGCAGCAACGGCTCGGAACGGGCGAAGGACAGCAAGCGGCGGGTCAAGGCGGCGGCGCGAGTGGCGCCTTCCATGGCATTGTTGAGGTGCATTCCGACTTCGCGGCGGGGGCCATTGAGGCGGCGCAGCGCAAGGTCGATCCCGCCCACGACGACGGCCAGCATGTTATTGAAATCGTGGGCAATACCGCCGGTCAGCTGGCCCACCGCTTCCATTTTCTGGACCTGGCGCAATTGGGCTTCGGCGGCCTCGCGCTCGGCGGCTTCGGCCTTGAGTGCGTGGTTCGCCTCCCACAGCTCCTGAGTACGTTCGCGAACCTTGGTCTCGAGCAGCTCGGCGCGCTCGGATTCGTTTTCCGCCTGGCGCCTCGATGCCGCATTCTGGCGCAGCGCCTGGACCGCGACCACGCCAAGGAACACCGCGCCAAGCCCGATGACCACCCCGAGCAAGCTCAGATATTGGGTGAAGCGGTCGGCCTCGTCGGAGAAGATCTGGCTCTGTTCGATCCGAGCGCGCAATGCGACGCGCTCGCTCGCGGTGATTTCGTTGAGCTTGCTGTCGAGCCGGCCCAGAGTCCCCGAGCGCCCGGCCTGGTAGAAATAGCCGATCCCGCTCTGGTCCTTGCGCTGGATTGCGGCGCGCGCGGCAAGCGCTAGCTCGGCCCCACGGATCCGGTAGATCTCCTGTAGCTGCCCAATCCGCCGCTCCTGTGCGGGATCGTCGCGGAGCAGATTCTTGAGCTGGCTGATCTGATAGCCGGCGAGTTCCCAGTCATTCGCGTACATGCTGCCGCTGGTCTTCACGTCCTCGTCGAGAACGAAGCGGGCGAGGGAGGCTTCGGAGCGCGAGATGTTGGTGCTGACGTTGCGGACGCTCAGCGCGACGTCATAGGATCGGCGCTCCGCGGACAAAGCCTTTTCGCGCTCGTCATTGGCGAAGGCGACGAGGAACACCATCCCCATCAGGATCAGCGCCGCGAGCAATCCTACCGCCGCCGCTCCGCCGCGGCGCCAGTCGAACCCCAGCTCCTCCCCATCGCCAAACATGGCCGCCAGTCTAGACTGCAAGGAGGCGGGCGAAAACCCGAATGTTCGCCGGGCGACTCAACTGATGCAGTTTGTGGCTCGCCCTGCCGCTTCGAACATGGCGAGGATTTCGCCGACCTGGGCGGCGCTGTGCTCGGCGCACAGCGAGCAACGCAAAAGGGTCATCCCGGCCGGGGTTGCGGGCGGACGGGCAAGATTGACGTACAGACCCTCATCGAGCAGCGCCTGCCACATCCTCGCCCCGGTTTCGAGGTCGGGCATGATGACCGCGATGATCGCCGATTGTGGTTCGTCGGTGCCGAGCGTGAAGCCGAGCTGTTTGAGGCCGGCGTGGAGGCGCTTCGAATTTTCCCACAAATGCGCGCGCTTGTCCTTGCCTGCCATCAGCTTGCGGATCGAGGTCGCGGCGGTCGCCACCACCGAGGGCGGAAGCGAGGCAGTGAAGACGTAGGGCCGGGTGACCAGGCGGAGAATTTCGAACTTGGGATGGTTGGAGACGCAAAAGCCGCCGACCGTCCCGACCGACTTGGAAAAGGTGCCGATGATGAAGTCGCAATCGTCGATGACGCCCTGGGCTTCGGCGACGCCGCGGCCGTGCTCCCCGATGAAGCCCATCGAATGGGCCTCGTCGACCAGCACCGTGGCGCCATATTTCTTGGCCAGGGGGACCATCTTGTCGAGCGGAGCGACATCGCCGAGCATCGAATAGACGCCTTCGAGGATGACCAATTTGCCAGCCCCGTCGGGGACCCGCTTGAGGCGTTTTTCAAGCGCGTCGAGGTCGTTGTGGCGGAACGGCACGATCTGGGCATTGCCGAGCGCGCAGCCGTCGTA
>JARXKO010000090.1 GCA_030271595.1 Pseudomonadota bacterium
CAGCCGGTCAACCAGAAGGAAGAGGATAAGGCCCCCGCCGCGCATGATCCGCGCAACCGTGTGCCGACGATGATGACCACCGCCGACATGGCGCTCAAGATGGACCCCGAATTTCGCGCCATCTCGGAGAAATTCCGCAACGACCACGAAGCGTTCAAGGACGCCTTTGCCCGCGCCTGGTTCAAGCTGACTCACCGCGACATGGGACCCAAGCAGCGCTATCTCGGGCCGGAAGTCCCCCAGGAAGATCTGATCTGGCAGGACCCGGTTCCCGCCGGAACGAAGCCGTCCGCGGCTGATGTCGATGCCTTTAAATCGGCGGTCCTCGATGCCGGCCTAAGCATCGGCCAGCTGGTCAAGACCGCCTGGGCCTCGGCCTCGACCTATCGCAAATCGGACCATCGCGGCGGCGCCAATGGCGCGCGCCTTCGCCTCGCCCCGCAAAAGGATTGGGCCGTCAACGAGCCGGAAGTACTTGCGCAGACGCTGGCCAAGATCGAGGCGCTGCGCGGTAATTTGTCGATGGCCGACGCGATCGTTCTGGCCGGCACCGCAGCGGTCGAGAAAGCGGCCCGGGACGCCGGTTTTCCGGTCGAGGTGCCGTTCACGGGCGGACGGGCCGACGCAACGCAGGACTGGACGGATGTCGCGAGTTTCGACGTCATGGAGCCCAAGGCCGACGGCTTCCGCAACTACCTCTCGACCAGGCATAATGTGAAGACCGAAGAACTGCTCCTCGACCGCGCGTCGCTGCTTGGCCTGTCGGCGCCCGAAATGACGGTGCTGCTCGGTGGACTGCGCGTGCTCGGCGCCAATCACCAGGATTCGCCGCACGGCGGAATGACCAACCGCAAAGGTCAGCTGACCAATGATTTCTTCGTCAATCTGCTCGACATGGACACGGTGTGGGAAGTGGTCGACGCCAGCGGCGACGAGGAGTTCATCGGCTTCGACCGCGGCGGCCGGCAGGAAAGGTGGCGGGCGACCCGTACCGACCTCATCTTCGGGTCGAACAGCCAGCTCCGCGCGACCGCGGAAGTCTATGCCGAAAAGGGCAATGAGGCGAAATTCGTCAAGGACTTCGTCGCCGCCTGGATCAAGGTCATGAACGCAGACCGCTTCGACCTCGCCTAGGCCGAACGCCGCCGGCTCATTGCGCGGGCGCTTCGGGGTGGGCCGCCTTCCACTCCATCGCGGTCATCACCCGCCGTTCGACCGAGGGGTGGTCGTAGAAGATCACTTCCTCGATCGGGGATGGCCGCGGGTAGCGATATTCGGCGGTCTTGACGAGCGCCGTCGACAGCGCATCGGGGCGGTTTTCGGTCCGCAGCGAATAAGCGTCGGCCTGGGTCTCGATGGTCCGCGAGAAGGTGTTGGTCAGCGGCGTCGCGGCGAGCCCGAACAAGGTGACCATGAACAGCAGGACCGGAACCGAACGCGGGTCGGCGATCGGCGCGTCACTGCCAAAGGCGCGGGCGAATTTCGGGTAGAGCCGGTCGGCAATCCAGAACAGGACCATCGCCAGCAGCGAGAAGATGAGCACCCCCCACCACGTATGCTTGAGCACATAATGGCCGATCTCATGGCCGGTGACCGCGCGGACTTCATCGAGCGAAGCACTCTTCAACGCGACGTCGGAGATCGCGACTCGGGCGGTGCTCCCGACGCCCCCGGCATTGGCGGTGAAATTGTTCGACTGGCGTGACCCGTCGAACAGGAAAATCTTGCTTTCAGGAATGCCGGCGCGGCCCGCCATTTCGGCCACCGCGTCGTGGACGGGTCCGGCCGGGATCGGCTGATATTTGTTGAACAATGGTTCGATCAGGATCGGAGAGAGCAGCATCACGAACGCCAGGACGACCGCGGTCAGCGCCCCCGACCACAGCCACCAGCGGCGTCCGGTGCGCCGGATCAACCAATACAGGCCGATCATGAACAGCGACAGCAGAACCGTTGTGATGGCCAGCGCCAACGCCTGCTGGCCAAGGAAATCGCCGAGCGGCTGGCTGGTCCGGCCATAGCCCTTTTCGCGCCAGTATTCGGCGTACAGCGTCCACGGCAAAGTGAGCAGCGAAGCGACAAGGAAATAGACCGCGCTGACCGCGAACACGCGCAACGACTTGCGCTTTTCGGGAAGGCCACGCTCGACCCGGTCGAGAACATGCGAGCGGACAATCACCCAGGTGACGAGCGCCGACACCACCAGGCCCCACAACAGGATCCAGTGCCCGCCGACCGTATAATCATGCGCTTTCTGGAGGTTGGCCGCGCCCAAGCTGTCGATATATTGAGCGGTTGCTAGACGTGGATCGAAGGTCATCGGTTTCCCCTTGTTACGGGAGCGATATCAGGGGCCGAGCGGCGCGCATAGCCGTGCGCTGCAAACGGCGGGCTGCGCTCGGCGAACGACGTTAGGCGTTATAGGCACGCTCGCCGTGGTCGGACAGATCGAGCCCTTCGCGCTCCGCTTCCTCGCCATGACGGAGCTTCATCACCGATCGGACGAGCAGGAAGCACAACGCCGATCCGACGCCCGACCAGCCGATCGCCAGCGCGACCGCGGCGGCCTGCTTGCCGAGCTGGGCCGCAAAGCCGTAATCGACGCCGCCATGGCCGCCGAGGATGGGGAGCGCCGCGACCGCTGTCCCGAGCGAGCCGACGATCCCGCCGAGGCCGTGGATTCCGAACACGTCGAGGCTGTCGTCGAGACCGAGCCGATGCTTCCAACGGGCGATGAATGCATAGCAGGCGAGCGCCGCCGCGGCACCCAGCAGGATCGATCCGAGCGGGCCGCTGACTCCCGCCGCCGGGGTCACCGCGACCAGCCCGGCGATCGCGCCCGACGCGCCGCCGAGCAGTGAGGGCTTGCCCGAACGCGCCGCTTCGATGCCCATCCACGCCAGCACTCCGGCGGCGGGCGCGACCAGCGTATTGACCATCGCCACTGCGGCCAGTCCGCTCGCCTCGAGTGCCGAGCCGGCGTTGAATCCGAACCAGCCGACCCACAGCAGGCCCATTCCGACCAGGACGAGCGCAAGGTTGTGCGGCGGCATCGCTTCCTTGAGGAAGCCAGTCCGGCGGCCGACGAACGCGGTCGCGACCAGGCCCGCGATTCCGGCATTGATATGAACCACCGTGCCGCCGGCGAAGTCGATCGCGCCGAGCTTGAAGATTAGCCCGTCGCTGGCCCAGACCATGTGCGCGATGGGTGCGTAGACGACGGTCACGAACAGGATCGCGAACGCGAGCATGGCGCCAAACCGCAGCCGCTCGACGGTCGCGCCGACGACCAGCGCGGCGGTAATCGCGGCGAAGGTCATCTGGAAAGCGGCGAACAACAGTTCCGGAATCGCCTTGCCGTTGCTGCCGACGGCCCAGGCGGTGGACCCGTCGAGACCGGCAAATCCGGCCCGCGCCCAATCACCGACGATCGCGCCGCCGCCCGAAAACGCGAGGCTGTAGCCCCAGCCAACCCAGGTCAGAATGACCACCGCGGTCACCCCGAGCACCTGACTCATCACCGAAAGCAAATTCTTGGAGCGGACCAGGCCGCCGTAAAACAAGGCGAGGCCGGGCAGCAGCATCATCAGCACGAGCAGCGTCGAGCTGAGCATCCAGGCGGTGTCGCCGCTGTCGATGATGAGGTTGGTCACGCGCGCTCGCCCCGCCTTGTTGCAGCGCACAAATCTGTCGGCGGCGGCGCGGCCGCGCAACCGGCATCAGAGCAATCGTGAATAATTCAACGCAGTTCGTACCCCGCTAGACATTCGGCGACCCAGCGTGCCGCCGTCAACGCGCTGAGGTCGGTCGGGTCGAGCGGCGGATCCCATTCGGTGAGGTCCATAACCCGCACTCGCGGGTCACTCGCGAGGCGGCGGACGGCCGCGAAAAAGTCGCTCACCGCCATGCCCCCTGGCCGAGCCCCGGGCGCTCCGGGCAATTGCGAGCGGTCGATGACATCGATGTCGCAATCGACCACCACGGCACTGCAATGGGCGACATGATCGAGTGCCTGTCCGACCGCGGTGTCGATGCCGTCGCGGCGGATGTCAGCCATGGTGACGACCCTGTTCCCGGCGGCAAGCGCGCCGCGGTGCATTGCTTCCGAATTGGCGAAGCTGGCGAGGCCGAGCTGGGCGATATTGGCGCCGGGCAACCCGTCCGCGATCAAGGCGCTGACCGGATTGCCGTTGCTGAGCCCGCCGTCGAGATCGCGCATGTCGAAATGGGCGTCGAGCGTGATCAGACCGACGCTGGGCAAGGCGCCACCGAGCCCGAGCACGGCCGGCCGGGTCACCGCATTATTGCCGCCGACCAGCAGGGTGAGTGCGTGGAGTGCGGCGCTGGCCGCGATCGCATCGCGGATCGGCGCGGTGGCCTGTTCGATGGTCAGTCCGGGAAGCTCGACATCGCCGTGATCGGCGATCCGGCTGGCCAGTTCGCGGCCGGTTTCGACGTCATAAAGCCCGATCCGCCTGAGCGTTTCGCGCAGCCGCCGCGGCGCCTGGTCACATCGCCCCGGAGTGACGGAGCCAGTGCCAAGCGGCGCGCCGATCAGGCCGACCGGCGCATCCTCGCCGGCGCCGACCATCAAGTCCGAAAGATTGGGCCACCCCGCCATTCTTTTGACCCTAGCACCGGCAGTCGCCTAAGGCGACGGCAGGATGTGGGACCGTTTGCTAGTCGACTGCCGGATCGCGACGCTCGAGGCCTCGCCGGGCAATCCGCTTGGGGTTATCGACGATGGCGCGATCGGCATCGCCGACGGCAAGATCGTCCGCGCCGGCAAGCGCACCGAACTCGCCGGGTATCGCGCCAAGCAGGTCGATGCCTTGGGCGGCGCCTGGGTCACGCCGGGCCTGATCGATTGCCACACGCATTTGATCTTTGGCGGCACCCGCGCCGATGAACATGCGATGCGCCGGGCCGGCGCGACCTACGAGGAAATCGCCGCAGCGGGGGGCGGAATCGCCGCGACCGTTGCGCGCACCGCGGCCGCGTCCGACGCTGAGCTGCTCGGGCAAAGCCGCCGCCGCCTCGACGCGCTGATGCGCGGCGGCTGCACCACGGTCGAGGTCAAATCGGGCTACGGCCTCTCGCCAGACAGCGAATTGCGCTTGCTCAAGATTGCCAGGCGCCTTGGTGATGACGCCGCGGTGCGAATCGTTCCGACTCTCCTCGCGCTCCACGCCATCCCTGCTGCGAACCGCGACCGCCGCGCCCATTATGTCGGCGAGATGATCGACAAGCTCATCCCGGCCGTCGCCAAGGCCGGCCTGGCAACCAGCGTCGACGCCTTTTGCGAAGGCATGGCGTTCACCCCGGCGGAGGTTGAACGCTTGTTCAAGGCCGCCGCCGCTCACGGCCTTCCGGTCCGGCTTCATGCCGAGCAATTGTCCAACCAGAAGGGCGCCGCGCTGGCCGCCAAATATCATGCGCTGAGCGCCGACCATCTCGAGCATCTCGACGAGGCCGGGGCCAAAGCCTTGGCGGCAGCGGGGACGGTCGCGGTGCTCCTGCCCGGGGCCGTTTATGCCTTGCAGGAAACCAGGAAGCCGCCGGTCGCGATGCTGCGCAAGCACAAGGTGGCGATGGCGGTGGCGACCGATTGCAACCCCGGGACCTCGCCCTTGCTGTCGCCGACGCTGGCGATCAACATGGCCTGCACCCTGTTTGGCCTGACGCCCGAGGAAGCGATAGCGGGGATGACCGTCAACGCGGCGCGCGCGCTCGGTCTTGCCCACGCCATCGGCAGCATCGCTCCGGGCAAGGCCGCGGACTTGTGCGTTTGGCGTATCGATAGCCTGAGTGAACTCGGCTACTGGATTGGCCTGCCGGGACCCGAGCGGCGGATTTATGCGGGAGCAGACAGCTGACCGACCAACGCCGCGACAACAGCCGCCACATCCGCGCCCGGCGGGGGAGCGAGATCGTCGCCCGTAGCTGGCAGACCGAGGCTGCCGTGCGGATGCTGATGAACAACCTCGACGAGGAGGTCGCCGAGGACCCCCAAAGCCTGGTCGTCTATGGCGGGATCGGCCGCGCCGCGCGCAATTGGGCCTGTTACGACAAGATCGTCGAGGTCCTCGAACGGCTCGAAAGCGATCACACGTTGCTGGTCCAGTCGGGCAAGCCGGTCGGCGTCTTCCGCACCCACGCAGACGCCCCGCGCGTGCTCATCGCCAACTCCAACCTCGTGCCCAAATGGGC
>JARXKO010000091.1:0-3339 GCA_030271595.1 Pseudomonadota bacterium
CGCGCTCAAGAACCGCGAGATGGAGAATTTCGCCGCCAAGCAGCGCGAGGTCGCCCAGAAGCTCGACGACGGAGCGATCGAAATGGGCGAGGCCCAGCTGCAGATCGAACATTATTGGGCCGGCGCACTCAAGCGCGCCGTGATCGACGGCGATATCGAGAGCGGCAGCGTTATGGCCGGCCAGTCGGTCGGCATGGTCAAGCGCGAGGAGCCGGTCGCGGAGATCATCGCCGAGCTGGTCGCGGAAGCCGCCGCAGCGCTCGAAAGCCGCGGCTAGCGACCACTCGATTGTTGGCGCGGCTCGCCGCCATCTGATAGCGGGATCGCCAATGCCCTTGTCCGCCTCCTCTTCCGCGCGCGAAATCCTGACCGGTCTCCACGACATCATGGCGCGGCGCGGGTCGGCGCAATCGAAGCTCGACCGGGTCGTCGACCTGATCGCCGCGGCAATGGGCAGCGAGGTTTGCTCGATTTATCTGCTGCGCGACAATGTGCTGGAACTGTTCGCCACCCACGGGCTGCGCAAGGAAGCCGTTCATGTGACCAGGCTGCGCATGGGCGAAGGGCTGGTCGGGACCATCGCCGAGGGCCGCATCCTTAACCTCGCCGAAGCCGCCGATCACCCGGCCTTCGCGTACCGGCCGGAAACCGGGGAGGAACGCTTCCACAGTTTCGCCGGCGTCCCCATCGTCCGCCTCGAAAGCCCGATCGGCGTCCTCGCGGTCCAGCATGCCGAGCCGCGGGTCTATGAGAATGTCGAGATCGAGGCGCTGCAGACCGTGGCGATGGTGCTGTCGGAGCTGATCGCCGGCGCCCGGCTGGTCGACGGCGCCCGCCGCGGGCGCCTGCGCAGCGCGGGCCCGTTGCGACTGTCGGGGCTCAAGCTGGTTTCTGGAATGGCCAAGGGTCAGGCGGTGTTCCACCAACCGCGGGTGATCGTCGAACATACAGTCGCCGACGATGTCGAGGCCGAGCGCACCCGGGTTTACGCAGCCTTTCGCAAGATGCGCGAGCAGATCGACAATATGGCGCGCGAGACCGAGTTCGGCTCGATCGGCGAGCATCAGGAAATCCTCGAGACCTACCGCATGTTCGCTTATGACGAAGGCTGGTCGCGGCGCATCAATGAAGCGATCGACAGCGGCCTGACCGCCGAAGCGGCAATCGAGCGCGTCCAGCAGCGCACCCGGGCGCGGATGCAGGACATCGACGACCCCTTGCTGTCCGAACGGATGCACGATCTTGAGGACCTGTCCAATCGGTTGCTGCGGATCGTGTCGGGGCGGATGGGGACCGCGGCGCAAACTGGCCTTGCCCATGACACGGTGCTCATCGCGCGCAACCTCGGGCCCGCCGAATTGCTCGAATATGACCGCCGCCGGCTGAAGGCCGTGCTGCTCGAGGAGGGTTCGCTGACCTCGCACATGACCATCGTCGCCCGCGCCATCAGCGTGCCGGTGATCGGCCGCATCCACGACATCCGCCACGCCGTCGAGGAAGGCGAGACGATTCTCGTCGACGGTGACGCCGGAAGCGTGATGATCCGCCCCAACCGGACGCTCGTCACCGGCTTCGAACAGCGCCTGGCGATGAGCCACAAGAAGCGGGCGCAGATCGAACAATTGCGGCCGCTTCCGGCGATCTCAAAGGACGGCCTCAAGGTCAGCGTGATGGTCAATGCCGGGCTTGCGGAGGATGCGGCGCACCTCGACATGTCGGGCGCGGACGGAATCGGCCTGTTCCGCACCGAATTCCAGTTCCTGGTGTCGGCGACCTTGCCCGGGCGCGAGCGCCAGCAGCGGCTATACTCGAAGGTGATCGCGCAGGCGGGCGACAAGCCGGTGGTGTTCCGGACCGTCGATATCGGCGGCGACAAGGCGCTGCCCTATCTCGCCGACATGCACGACGAAGCCGAGAACCCGGCGATGGGGTGGCGTGCCTTGCGCCTGTCGCTCGAGCGCTCGACGCTGATGAAGGCGCAGGCGCGCGCCCTGATCGACGCCTCGGCCGGGCGCGTGCTCAAGGTCATGTTCCCGATGGTCAGCGAGCCGTGGGAGTTCGAGCAGGCCAAGGCCTTGTTCGAGGAGCAGGTCGACTGGACCCGCAAGGCCAGGCGGGGCGTGCCCAAGAAAATCGAATATGGGGCAATGCTCGAAGTGCCGAGCCTCGCCGAGGTGCTCGACCTGCTGCTGCCAATGGTCGATTTTTTGTCGATCGGGACCAATGATCTGACCCAGTTCCTGTTCGCCGCCGACCGCGCCGATCCCCGGCTGGCGCAGCGCTACGACTGGCTGAGCCCGGCGATCCTGCGCTTTTTGAAGCGGGTGCTCGATGCCGCGCGCGCCGCCGCAGTCCCGGTCCGGATCTGCGGCGAAATGGCCGGGCGGCCGCTCGAGGCCATGGCTCTCATCGGGATTGGGGCGGAAAATTTCTCGATCACCCCCGCCGGGGTCGGACCGGTCAAGGCGATGGTCCGCTCGATCGACGCGGAGGCCACTCGCAAGCGCCTCGACAAGCTGCTTGCGAGCCCGCCGCGGGACATGCGCAAGGCGCTGACCGACTGGGCGCGGCGACATTCGGTGACCATCGGCTAGGGCCGGTTGACACGCGCCGCTTTGGCTTCACAGTGGGCGCCGATTGAGCAGGAGTTGAAATAGGCACGATGGACGAGGAATCGGTCGACAATGGCGTGCCCACGGTAGGCGATCAGCTACGCGCCGCGCGCAAGAGGAAGAAGCTGAGCCTCGAGGACATCGCGGCTCGGACCAGAATCCCGCTGCGCCATCTCGAAAGTATCGAAGCGAGCGATTGGGCCAGTCTTCCGGCGCCGACCTATACCGTCGGCTTTGCCAAGAGTTATGCCGGCGTGGTCGATCTTGACCGGACCGAAATCGGGCAACAATTGCGCACCGAAATGGGCGACCCGCGGTCGATGCCGGTGGCTGAGCCCGAGGTGTTCGAACCGGCCGATCCGGCGCGGGCCATGCCCAGGGCGCTGGTTATTGGCGCAATCCTGGCGGTGCTGGTGCTGGTCGGGATCATGAGCTGGCTCAACAAACGCTCGCTTGCCGACGGCAGCGACGCCCAGGCCAATCAGGCCGCGACTGTCCAGGCGCCGGCCCAGCCCCCGCCGCTGGTGGTTCCCGCGCCGCAGGGCCCGGTCGTCCTCTCGGCCAGTGCGCCGGTGTGGATTGCGGTCTACGACAAGTCGGGCGCAAGCTATTATTCGGGCATGCTCAGCCCCGGGAAAGACTTTACCGTACCGGCCGGCGCCGCCGCGCCTTTGCTTAAGACCGGCAAACCGGAATCGATCAAGATCATGGTCGGAACGGCGATCGC
>JARXKO010000091.1:3439-6192 GCA_030271595.1 Pseudomonadota bacterium
GCAAGGCGCTTTGGCGCAGGCTCGCCGCCATTCGCGTTGATAGGGGTGATCAAGTGACCAGTTTGCGACCGATCAGCTTATTTGCCGCGGCTGCGGCGGTGATGCTGGCGCCGGCTTCCGCCGCGTTGGCGCAGCGCCAGCCGGCGTCGCCCGAACAGCGCATCGACCGGCTTGAACAGCAGGTTCAGCAAATGCAGCGGCAAGTCTTTCCCAAGGGCCGCCCGGCCGATACCGCTGGGTTTGCCGACGATCCGGCGGCGAGCCAGTCGGCGGTGCTGTCGCTCGACCAGCGGCTCGATGCGCTCGAGCGGCAAATGACCGATATCCTCCGGCTGTCGGAAGAAAACGGACATCTGATGCAAACCCTCCGGGCCGATCTCGCCAAGGCGCGGAGCGACAGCGATGCGCGCATTGGCGTCCTGGAAGAGCGAATCGCCCAAGGCGGTTCGCAGCCCGCTGCACCCGCCGCCGCCCCATCGCTCGCGGCCCCGCCGGCCAAGGACAAGACCAAGCTCAAGCCCGCGGTCATTGCGGTGCCAGCCGCCGGCGATTCCGCCGCTGGCGGCCCGGCGCTCGACCCGGGGGAGGCGGCCTACACCGACGGCTTCAAGGCGTGGGAGGCGGCCCGCTATGACGACGCGATCGCCATGTTCCGCGCCTTTACCGCCGCTTATCCCAAACATCGCCGGGTGAGCTTTGCCAACAACCTCATCGGCCGCTCGCTGCTCGACAAGGGCCAGGCCAGCGCCGCAGCCAAGGCGCTGCTCGCCAATTATCGCAGCAATCCGGCTGGTGAGCGGGCCCCGGACAGCCTCTTTTACCTTGGTCAGGCGCTGATGAAACTTGGACAGCCTGGTCAGGCCTGCAAGGCCTATTCGGAGCTCGACGCAGTCTATGGCTCGAAAATCCGACCCGACCTCAAGAAGCTTGAGGACGAAGGCAAGACAGAGGCGCATTGCTGACCATGGCAAAAGGCGCCGTTCAGCCTCAGCCAGAGGCCCTGCCCGAGGCCCAGGTCCAACGCTTCCGGACCATGCTCGGCAAACTCGTGCCTACGGCCGATCGAATCGGGATTGCCGTTTCAGGCGGCCCCGACAGTCTTGCCCTGCTGCTCCTCGCGGCGGCGGCGCGTCCGGGAGCAGTCGAGGCGGCGACGGTCGATCATGGCCTTCGCGAGGGCAGCCGTGACGAAGCGGAAATGGTTGCGGGGCTGTGCCGCACGATCGGCGTCCCACACGAAACCCTGACCATCGAATGGGAGGAAAAACCGACCACTGCGATCCAGGAACGGGCGCGGCTGCGGCGCTACGGCGCGCTCGCCGAATGGGCGCGCCGTCAGGGCCTCAAAACGATTCTCACCGGCCACCATGCGAACGACCAAGCTGAAACATTGCTGATGCGACTGCGCCGCGGCGCCGGGCTCAGCGGGCTTTCCGGCATGCGCTACGCGGTGCGCGTTCCGGGCAGCGAGGAGGCGCTGGTCCGGCCGCTGCTCGGCTGGAGCCGGGAGGAGCTTGAGCAGCTTTGCGCTGGTGCCGGGGTCACTCCAGCGCTCGACCCGAGCAACGAGGATGAAAGCTTTGAGCGGGTCAGCATTCGCAAGGCGCTCGCGGCCGCCGATTGGCTCGGCCCCCGGGCAGTCGCGGCAAGCGCCGCCCATCTTGCCGAGGCCGATGCGGCCTTGACCTGGGCCGCCAACCGCGAATGGCGGCGAGCGGCCAAGGCCGCCAATGGCATGTTGATCCTCGACCCGGCTGGACTGCCGCGTGAAATCGTCCGCCGCTTGCTCTCGCGCGCCATCGCCGGCCTCGCCAGCGAGGGCAAAGGCGCGGCGCTTCGCGGGCGCCAGTCGGACCGTTTGATGGCGGCGCTTGCAAGCGGGCAGAAAGCAACGTTGCGCGGCGTATCCTGCAGCGGCGGCAAGACCTGGACTTTCGCCAGGGCGCCTGCGCGCAAGGCCAAAGCGCAAGGCTGAGCCAGCCGGCGCATTGTTATTGGTTGGAATGGGCCTATTTTAGAGGCGATGGGCGTCGCGCCCCGGATAGGCAGGCAATGAACGAGAACGACAAGAAGCCGGGCAATCCCTGGACCAAGAATTTCCTCATCTGGGCGGGGATCATCTTCGGTCTGATCCTGTTCGTACAGGTAATCGGCGGCAGCTCGGGCGCGGCGACCGGCGAGGGCATGGCCTATTCGGATTTCGTCCGCCAGGTCGATAGCGGCAACGTTCGCTCGGTCACCATGGCCAGCGGCGGGACCAGCGGCAATGCCGCGATCAGCGGCAAGCTCGACAGCGGCGAAGCCTTCCATACGGTGGCCCCGGCCGACGCCAATGTCTCCGACCGGTTGATTGGCAAGGGCGTCGCGGTCCAGGTCAAGGCCGAAGAACAATCGAGCATCTGGCTTTATCTCCTCTACAATTCGCTGCCCTTCCTGCTGATGATCGGGATCGCGATCTTCATCATGCGGCAGATGCAGAAGAACGCCGGCTCGGGCGCGATGGGCTTCGGGAAAAGCCGCGCCAAGATGCTCACCGAAAAGCAAGGCCGCGTGACCTTCGCCGATGTCGCCGGGATCGACGAAGCGCGCGAGGAACTTGAGGAAATCGTGGAATATCTCAAGGACCCGGGCAAGTTCGCACGGCTCGGCGGAAAGATCCCCAAGGGCGCGCTGCTGGTCGGCTCGCCGGGCACCGGCAAGACCCTGCTCGCCCGCGCCATCGCGGGGGAAGCGGGCGTGCCGTTCTTCACCAT
>JARXKO010000092.1 GCA_030271595.1 Pseudomonadota bacterium
TCGAACTCGATATTGACCGCTTCCGAATGTCCGACGAACACCGGCACCCGGACGCAGGTCGCGGTGACCTTGATTTTGGGGTCGAGGATCTTCTTGGTTTCGACCACCATCTTCCATTCTTCCTTGGTCGAGCCGTCGTCGAGGAATACGTCGATGTGGGGGATGACGTTGAACGCGATCTGCTTGGTGAAAAAGGCCGGCGTATTGGCATCGCCGACGAAGATGTTGCGGCTTTGCTCGAACAATTCGTCCATTCCGACCTTGCCCGCGCCCGAGACGGATTGGTAGGTCGCAACGACCACCCGCTTGATGGTCGCGGCGTCGTGCAGCGGCTTGAGCGCGACGACCAGTTGCGCGGTCGAGCAATTGGGGTTGGCGATGATGTTCTTGGCGCGGTAGCCGGCGATTGCTTCGGGGTTCACCTCGGGCACGATCAGCGGCACGTCGGGGTCCATCCGGTAGAACGATGAATTGTCGATCACTGTGCAGCCCGCGGCAGCGCACCTGGGCGCGTACATCTCGCTGACTTTCGAGCCGGCGGCGAACAGGGCCATATCCCAGCCCTCGAAATCGAAATGCTCGATATTCTGGACCTTCAGTTCCTTGCCGCTGTCGCCGAAATCGACCACGTCGCCAGTCGAGCGCGAACTGGCCACCGCGGCCACCTCGTCCGCGGGGAATTGCCGCTCGGCGAGGATGTTGAGGATTTCGCGCCCGACATTGCCGGTCGCACCGACGACCGCGATCCGGTAGCCCACTTGCCATGCTCCTTTGAGAACTCGGCTTGCACCTAGGTACGAAGGCGGCAATGTCAATCATCGGGGAAGCGCGAGAGGGGCGGAAACATGCGCGGCAATGCGAAGCTTTGGCTGGTTGTAATGCTGCTGATGGTGGGTTTCGCGGTCAAGGGCATGATGCTCGCCCCGCCGGCGGTGCCGCACGCCAGCGCGTTCGACACCGGCCGCGCCATCGGCCGGCTTGACCGCGTTCTCGGCGACCAGCGCCAGCACCCGGTCGACAGCGATGCCGACGACGCGGTGCGCGGGCGGCTGGTGGCGGAGCTACGGGCGCTCGGCCTCGATCCGCAGGTACGCGCGCGCAAGGATTGCCGCGGCATGCCCAAGTCGCGCACGGTGAGCTGCAGCCGAACGCACAATGTCGTGGCGGTGATTGGCGGTGACAGGCCGGGCAAGGCGCTGCTGCTCAACGCGCATTACGACAGCACCCCGACGGGCCCGGGTGCGGCCGACGACGGGATTGGCGTCGCCACCCTGCTCGAAGTCGCGGCCAACCTCCAGGCGCGGCCGCCCGCGCATCCGGTCATCTTGCTGTTCAACGAAGGGGAGGAATATGGCCTCAACGGCGCCGGCGCGTTCGTCGATGGCGATCCGCTGGCGGCCCACGTCGGCGCGCTGATCAATATCGAAGCGCGCGGGGTCAGCGGCCCGGCGGTGATGTTCGAAACCAGCGAACCCAATGGCGCCGCGCTCGGCGATTATGCGGGCGGTGCAACCCGCCCCTACGCCAATTCGCTGATGACCGATCTCGCCCGGCTGATCCCCAATTACACCGACGTAGTGGTGTTCAAGGACAAGGGCTGGCGGACCTTGAGCTTCGCCATCACCGGCAACGAAACCCGCTACCATTCGCCCGGCGATACCGTCCAGGCGCTAAGCCGCGACAGCCTTTATCACATGGGCAGCGAGGTGCTGACGGCGACGCAACGGCTCGATCCCGCACCTTCGGCCGGGGCGGCGCGCTGGGCCTATGCCGACATCGCCGGACGCGTCATGCTGCGCCTGCCTTTGCTGTTGGCCGCCTTGCTGCTCGGTGGGCTGTTGCTCGGGAGCGGGTTGCTGGCGTGGCGCGGCAAGGCACTCGGACGGCCGCTGCTGATTGTTTCGGGTGCGGTGATGGCGGCGATAGTGGCGGGTTTCGTCACCAGCTTCCTGGCCGGCTTGTTCCGCGCTGGCGATTATTGGCGAGCCACGCCGCTGATCCCCTATCTGGCGCTCTACGCATCGCTGCTGGCGGCGGAGCTGGGGACGTTGCGCTGGCTTGGCGGCAAGGTCGAGGCCGAGCGCCTGCGGCTGGCGAGCTGGCTCCTCGTGCTGCTGTGTGGCGCGGCGTTGTCGATCGCTGTCCCCGGCGCGACGATCTTCTTCCTGCTCGGCCCAGCGCTGGCGGTTGCCGGCCTCGCCATTCCCAAGGCGCGGACGCCGTTGCTGTGGGCCGGCGCGCTGATCCAGCTGGTGATGTTCGCCGAGCTGCTCGCATCGCTTGAAATGCTGCTGATCGACGGGCCGCTGTGGTCGGTCGCGCCTTTGGCCGCACTCGGCGCCTTGCCTGTGCTGGTCGAAGTCACCTACCGCCCTGCGCGCGCCGCGGTTGCGGCGCTTACCGGTCTCGCGGCGATCCTGTGGCTGGCGGCGCTGATCATGCCGCGATCGAGCACCGAGCGGCCCCTCGCCTTCACCATCGATTATGTCCGCGACGACGGCGATCGGAAGGCATATTGGGCGGTCGCGAGCAAACAGGCGCCATTGCCGCGCAATTGGGACAGGATCGGGCGCTGGGAGCGCGGGGTGCTGGCTTATAGCGGGCGCACCCGCTGGCTGGCGCCGGCGCCGCTGATTGCAATCCCCGCCGGCGCGATCACCAAGCTTGGCGAGGAGCGTGTCGGCAATCACCGGATCGTCCGGCTCCAGCTCAATCGGGGCGGCGGCAATGCGCTGATGATCAAATTCGCCGTCGACGTTCCGGTCGCGGCAATGGGTCAGGCCGGAGCAATGCGGGCGATCGACCCCAAGGCCCCTGCCGAGCCCAGCATCCTGCGCTGCAGCGGGCGGTCATGCGACGGCCTGGTGGTCGAACTGCGCCTTGCAAGCCTCAAACCGGTCGCGGCCAAGCTCATCACCATGCGCTTCGCCTTGCCGCCCCAGGGGGCGCCGATCGAGGCTATGCGTCCGCCCCATTCGCAGCCGCAATATGCGCCGGACAGCAGCATCCGAATCGCCGATATCACGCTCTGAATGCCAAGAAAAAGGGCGGCGCCGAAGCACCGCCCCTCATCTGGTTCAGCCACGGGCCCGGGAATTATTCCTCGGTCGCCGCGGCCTTTTCCTTGGCTGGAGCAGGCGCTGCCTTGGCCGCGGCCTTGGCGGCCTTGGCTTCGGCCTTGGCGGCTTCGTGCTTGGGATCGCGGCGCTCGGCGATACGCGCCGATTTGCCGGTCCGGCCGCGCAGATAATAGAGCTTGGCCCGGCGCACGGCACCGCGGCGGACGACCTCGATATGATCGATGATCGGCGAATAGAGCGGGAAGACGCGCTCGACGCCCTCGCCGAACGAAATCTTGCGCACGGTGAAGCTGGAGCCGACGCCCTTGTTCGAACGGGCGATGCACACGCCCTCGAAATTCTGGACCCGGCTGCGTTCGCCTTCGGTGACCTTGACGCCGATGCGCAAGGTGTCGCCGGGGCGGAATTCGGGAACGGGATTTGCCTCGGTCAGCGCGTCGATTGCCTCGCGCTCCAGGGTCTCGATCAGGTTCATTTCAATTTGCCTTCGTTGTCACGCCGCGCGCCAGAGGGCGGTGCCTGCGATGCGCCCCCGTGGCGCAAGGTCAGGTCGGGCCGCCGTAGCCGTGTGTCGCGCAGTGCCATTTCATGGCGCCACGCGGCGATTTTCGCATGATCCCCCGATCGCAGCACTTCGGGGATCGTGCGTCCTTCCCAGTCGACTGGTCGGGTATAATGCGGATATTCGAGCAGCCCCGTCTCGAAGCTCTCTTCCTCACCGCTGGAGGCCGCGCCCATTACGCCGGGAAGCAGCCGAACGCAAGTATCGAGCAGGACCATCGCCGCAAGCTCGCCGCCCGACAGCACATAATCGCCAATGCTGACCGGTTCGACCGGCCGCGCCTCGAAGATGCGCTCGTCGAAGCCCTCGAAGCGGCCGCACAGGATGATCGCCCCATCGCCAATGGCAAGTTCGCGCGCCCGGGCCTGGGTCAGCGGCGCCCCGCGCGGAGTCATCGCCAGCATCGGCCGGTGGTCGGCAACCGCATCGAGCGCTGCCGCGAGCACGTCGCAGCGCAGCACCATCCCCGCCCCGCCGCCGGCCGGAGTGTCGTCGACGCTCTTGTGCTTGTCGGCAGCGAAATCGCGAATGTTGCGGGTGTCGAGCGACCAGATTCCGTCGGCCGCGGCCTTGCCTGCGAGGCTGAGTCCAAGCGGCCCCGGAAACATCTCCGGATACAGCGTCAGGACGGTGGCGTGAAAGGTCATGCTCGCCGCCGCATTCTCGCCAGCATGACGCCCGCCACTCCACCGGCCAAGGCGGTCGCGGTGAAGATCGCGCCATAAGCGGCGACCGCCCGCAAGGCGAGGTCGTGCATGTCCCCGCCTACCGCCGGTTTGGCGGACCAGATGAGGATCATCAACGCGAACGTCGCCACCAGAGTCACCCCCGGCAGAAAGGTCGCAGCAATCAGCATCCGCCGGCGTTGGGGCCATGCCGGCTTGAGCGTTGCAAGCAGCGCGACGAGCACTGCACCAACCGCCACGGCGAGTACGAAACCAAGCAAGAGCACCGTCCAGTTCATGACCAGGCCGCTTAGACGCCGGACCCGATCTTCGCCAGACCACTGGAACTCGCGAGGCTGGCGTGCTTTGGGCGGCAATGGCCACAAACATCCTCGACTGCCTGGTGATCGGCGGCGGCCCGGCAGGGCTGACCGCCGCGATCTATCTCTCGCGCTATCACCTCGACATCATGGTCGTCGACGGCGGCAAGAGCCGGGCGAGCTGGATTCCGACCAGCCACAACCATGCCGGATACCCCGACGGGATCAACGGCAAGGAGCTGCTGCGGCTGATGCGCGAACAGGCGCAGCGCTACGGTACCCGGATCGAGGACGGCCAGGTGACGCGCATCGAACGCGCGGAGGATGGCCTGTTCACCGCCGAGTGGGGATCGGGCCCGGTCGCCGCGCGCACCGTTCTCCTCGCCACCGGAGTCACCAACCGCCGCCCGCCGATCGACCCGGAGGAGCATGATCCGGCGATGGCCAAGGGCCTGATCCGTTATTGCCCGATCTGCGACGGCTATGAAGTGACCGACAAAAAGATCGGGATCATCGGCAATGCCGACCGCGGCTCGGGCGAGGCGATGTTCCTGCGCAGCTACACTTGCGACGTCACCCTGATCGACCCCGACGGCCCAGTCGATATTGGCACCGAGGAGCGCAAGCGGCTCGAACAGGCGGGCGTCACGCTGATCGACGGGCCGATCACCGCGATCAAGCCAGGCGATTGCACGATCAGCGTTGCGACCAAGTCCGGGCGCATCGAATTCGATTCGATTTATCCCGCGCTGGGCAGTGACACGCACAGCCAATTGGCCGAAATGCTCGGCGCCAAGCTCAGCGGCGATTGCTGCATCGTCGTCGACAGCCACCAGCGCTCGAGCGTTCCCGGCCTCTATGCGGCCGGCGACATCGTCAAGGGGCTCGACCAGATCAGCCACGCCATGGGTGAAGGCGGCGTCGCCTCGACCACCATCCGCAATGACCTCGCCAAGGAACGGCCGCTGTTGCGCGAATCGAGCGAAGGCATGGAGCGCGCCGGCGACGGCGGCTAGGCGAGGAACTCGGGGTCGAGAACGATGCGCTCGCCCTGCCAATCGGCGATTCCGGCGCGGAACGGAATTAGCGCGCTTTTGCCGTCCAGGCCGCGGACCTCGAGCAGGTCGCCCGCTCCGTAATTTTCGACCGCAGCGACCGTTCCGAGTTCGGCGCCGCTAGGATCGACACAGGCAAGGCCGATCAGATCGGAATAATAATATTCCCCGTCTTCGAGCGGCGGCAGCTGGTCGCGGTCGAGCTCGATCAGCAGCCCGCGCAAGGCTTCGGCGGCCGAACGGTCATCGATTCCTTCGAAGCGGGCGGTGGCGTTCTTGCCCTGGTCGCGGACCATGAGCAGGCGCATGCGCTCGCCGCCGACATGGAGATAGTCATGCGCGGCGAGGCTATTCGCACTGTCGCTGAACAGCTTCAGCCGAACCTCGCCCTTGATGCCATGAGCGCCGGCGACCGCGGCAAGCGCGATGCGCCGATCCGGGGCCGCCGGCGCCATGCCTTATTCCGCCTTCGCTTCCTCGGCGCCGGCAGCCGGC